>DAOOIT010000026.1:36812-79889 GCA_035384565.1 Planctomycetota bacterium
CCAGGGTTCCCTTCGGTCACCCTGGGCTACGGCCCGGACGCCCCTGGCGGGGCTGCGGCCGGGACATTGGAGGGTCTGGGTTAGCCCACAACGTGGGCGACCGGGCCGTAGCCCAGGGCGACCAGCGGGAGCCCTGGGGGAAGCGACGTGTGGGATTGCAGAGCCCCGCAGCGGGGCGATTCACGAACCAGGACCACACCGCAGGGGACGACCCGTGTCGCACACATTCACCCAATTGACCTGTCACGCCGTGTTCGCCACCAAGGGGCGACGTGAGATGATCAAGGACAGGCTGCGCTCCCGCCTGTATCATTACCTTGTCTCGACCATCAACAATCAATTGGGCTTCGCGCGCGAGGTCGGCGGTACGGCGAACCACCTGCACGTTCTCTTCGATGTGCACCAATCGGTTGCTGTGGCCGACGCCATCCGCGTCATCAAGAGCGTTTCGTCAGGGTGGATTCACGAGACGTTCCCCGATTTGCGGGACTTCGCGTGGCAGGAAGGCTATGGGGCGTTCTCCGTAAGCGCCTCGCTGGCCTTCCGCGTGAGGGCGTACATCCAAGGCCAGGAGGAACACCATCGGCGGCGATCATTTGAGGACGAGTTCGTCGCCTTGCTGAAGAAGCACGGGATCGCGTACGATCCCGCGCACCTGTGGGATTGAATCGCCCCCTTCAGGGGCTCTAGGGTGGGCTGGCGCCTGTTTGCCCAGGGTTCCCTTCGGTCACCCTGGGCTACGGCCCGGACGCCCCTGGCGGGGCTGGCGCCGCGTCGCTGGGCGCCCCGGTGAGACGACGAGAGAAGCGGGGGGGATCCGGCCGCCGGGCATCCTGGCCAGCCCGCGAAGCGGGCGACCGGCCGTAGCCCAGGGCGACCAGCGGGAGCCCTGGGGGAAGCGACGTGTGAGATTGCAGAGCCCCGCAGCGGGGCGATCCATTGATGCGAGCCGCGATGAACGAACGCGAAAAGAAACCTGCCGCGAGCCCCAGGCGCGCGTTTCCGGGGCTGGACAACATCCTTCTCGGCGACGTGCTCGCCGTGCTGGCGCGGGTGCCTCACGGATCGGTGCATCTCATCATCACCTCGCCGCCGTACAATCTCGAGAAGCCCTACGCCGAACATCACGACGACCTGGAGGACCGCGAGTACCTGGCCTGGATGAAACAGGTGTGGGCCGCGTGCAAGAGGGTGCTCGTCCCAGGCGGGCGGCTGTGCATCAACATCGGCGAGAACAAGCGCCAGTACATCTCGAACCCGCACTACAGTGCGTTCATCCAGCAACTCGTTGACCTGCGCATGCTCTATCGCGGCACGATCATCTGGAACAAGCATTCGGCCGCCAAGCACTGCGCCTGGGGCTCGTGGAAGAGCCCGTCGAACCCCCACCTCGTGCCGCGACACGAGTACATCATCGTCTTCTCGAAGGGCGACTGGAAACTGGCGGGCCGCCCCGAGGACGTGGATATCACGCCCGAGGAGTTCATGGCCTGCACGCGCAGCGTGTGGGAGTTCGGCACCGAGAGCCGCACGCGCATCGGCCACCCGGCCCCCTTCCCCGAGAAGCTGCCGGAGCGACTCATCAAGTTCCTGAGCTTCCGCGGGCAGACGGTGCTCGACCCGTTCGCGGGGAGCGGCACGGTGGGCCTGGTGGCGGCTCGGCTGGGGCGACACTTCATCCTGGGCGACAACTCGCCGCAATACTGCCAGCTCGCCCAGAAGCGCATCACCGACGAACTCGGCCTCTTCCACCCGCCGCGCATCATCCCCGTCGAAGAGCTGTGAAGACAAGATGCGGGAGGGGCTTTCTGGCAGAAAGCCCCTCCCGCACCCTCCTTAAAGCCTCCTGGGCAGGCGGCGGGGATCCGACGGGCGCAGCCTGCCCATGCTGTATCAACCCTGTGAGGGGGAGAGTGATACAGCATGGATAGAAGGGCGAGAACGGGCGATTCTCGCGGTTCCGGCCATGCTCGCTCATCTGCGGGATGAGCAAGCATGGAAGGAGCATGGCCGGAGAGCGTAAGGCATTGCGGCATAGAGGGTTATGGGGTGGCCCTCGCGGGCGCCGCAGCCCAGGTCCCGCGCTCCCCGATGGCGGCCACGTCGGGATCGCCAGACACTGATGAGGCGGAATCCCTGACAAGGGGGGTGGGCGGAAATCCCTTCTTGCGGAGAAGGGCTTCCCCTCGCCGCTCATTTCCTCAAGGCGAGCTGCATGCACAAGAGCCTGCCGCCCTTGTGGCCTTTGTGAACCTGGACCAGGTCGAAGCCGAGGGTCTGGTACAGGCGGATGGCCTCCTTCATGAATGGGAAGGTCCACAGGCGCATGCGGGCATAGCCCAGCCGGCGGCCCGCGGCGATGGCTGCGAGGGCGAGGGCACGCCCGACGCCTTTGCCGCGGAACCGCGGGCGGACGTAGAGCCGCTTCATCTTGCACACGCCGTCCTCGCCATCTGCCTTGCTCACTCCCACGAGGCCGGCCGGCTGGCGGCGGTATGTGGCGAGCAGCAGGCGGCCCGTGGGCGGAGCATATTCGCCCGGCAACGTGCCCGCCTCGGCCTCGAAATCCCGAAAGCAGATCGAGCAGCGGGGCGAGTGGAAGTATTCGGTGAGCAGCGCGCGGGCCTGCTCGAGCCGGGCCTTCGTGCGGGCGTGCAGGATCTTCGCCACTGGGATTCCCGTCGCGATGGTGCGGGTTCGGCCTTCTTCCGTTGGCTGGGGCGAGTCTACTCGTGGGAGCGGGGTTGTCAACCGTTGAATGCGTGTCGGACATGACCAGGCGCCCCGGTGGGCTCACCGGGGCGCCTGTGAGGTGAGGGCGTGCGTGCTCAGGCCTTCCGGCGCCGGCGGGCAAGGGCGAGGAGGCCGCCGGCCAGGAGGAGGCAGGTGGCCGGCTCGGGCACGGTGCCCAGGGTGAAGAAGCCGCTGACCAGCAGGTTGCTCGGGACGCTGAAGACGATGCGGTCGCCCTCGAAGCTGGGGGTGACGCCCAGTTCGGTGAAGGAGAAGGGGGCATCGGTGGCGCTGTAGAGCAGGCTGGCGATGGTGGGTGGGGTCTCGATCCCGGCGTCGCTGGCATCGAAGATGAGCTTGGCGTCGAAGGATCCCGTCACGTCGAGATACCACACGCGGGCCCAGCGGCCGTCGAGGTCGGCATTGACCGGGGTCTTGTGGCCGCCGAGCAGCCACTCGTTGTCGCCGAGGGTGCCGAAGTCGGCCTCGACGCCGAGGCCGGCCGCGCCGGCCTGGATGACATAGTTGGTCGCGTTCACGCGCCCGACCCCGAACACGTCGAAGTCGTAGTCGCGGCCGGGAATGTCGCCGGCGTAGACGTCCCCGGCGATGAGCGGGATGGCGTACTTGGCGCTAAGGGCGTTCTCGACGATCTGGCGTTCGGCCAGGTTGAGCACGCGGTCGAAGGCGATGACCTCGGCGATGTCGCCTTTGTAGGGCCGTGGCGTGACGGAGCCGGAGCGGAAGTAGTCGCCGAGGCTCGTGGCGGCCCAGGCGGTGGCGGTGCCGCGGGTGGCCGATAGGATGTGGGGCACGCCTTCGTTGGCCGTGGCGTTTCCTGCGAACGCCTGCCCATTCACGTACATGGCGCTGCCGGCGGGGTTCGTCCAGTCGTTGCTGTTGCCGGGATTCTGCCAGGTGGTGTTGCTGGCCCTGCGGATGCCGCTGTCGGCGTCGTTCTGGCCCCAGATGCCGGCGAGGCCCACGTTGCCCGCGGCGAGCGTGTTGACGAGGAAGACGGTTCGCGGGGTGGTGCTGGCGCTGAGGATCACTTCGTCGGCGTTGGGGGCCACGCCGCCGCTGTTGCCGGTGAGGTCGCCGTCGAAGCGCACGACGGGCAGGCCGTTGAGCACGCCGGGCACGAGCTGGGGCTGCTTGACGGCGGTGGCCTGCGTGAAGTCGCGGGCGTTGCCGCTCTGGTCGTTCCAGGCCGAGACGGCGCCGCCGCTCGCCGTGACGCCCTGGTCTGCCCGTAGCCAGTAGAGGGCGCCGTTCAGCGGGGTGCCGAGGGGCTCGAAGCCGCCGGGCGCCGTGTTGCCCGTGGGCACGGGCGCGTAGTGCACGAGCACGTAGAGGTTGCGCACGGTGTAGTTGCCGGCCGAGTCGGAGAAGGTCCAGTCCGGCTCGCCGGTAGGCCGGTTGCCGATGCCGAGCTCGACGTTCGAGCCGGGGTTGTTCCCGCCCCAGTCGCTGAAGCCGATGATGGTCTGGCCGGCGCCGTAGTTGTGGATTTGCATCGAGCCGTGGCCGGCGCCCGTGCTGTAGCCGCCGTCGCCGAAGTCGAAGCGGCCCGTGTTCTCGCCCGGCACGCGGCCGCCGCTGTTCTGGCTGTAGTTGCTCGGCCAGAACTCCAGGTTGCCGGTGGCGATGCCGGTGCCGGTGACGACGCCGGGGACGTTGGACGCGACGGTCATGTTCTTGACCACGTTGTCGAAGTAGTAGGCCCCGCCGCCGCTCACCGTGGTCGGCACGCCGAGCTGGTAGGGGTTGCGGGTGAAGGTGTCCATCGAGACCCACGCCCACTGGCGGGTGCCGACGGTGGGCTGGAGCTCGAGGTAGTAGGCCACGCGGTCGTAGGGCTTCACGATGCCGCCCGGGTTGGCATAGTCATAGGGCGCCCCCGTCGTGTTGAAGCGGCAGTTGTTCTGCGGGATGGGCAGCGAGTAGACGATCTGGTAGTCGCTGGATTCCGGCACGTCGCTCAGGTAGCTCGGGGCGAAGCTGGCGCTCGGCTTCACGAGCACCTGGAGGTTCTTCACCGTGTAGGTGTTGGCGTTCTGGGCAAAGGTCCAGTCCGTGTCCACAGTGGCGGGCCGGTTGCCGATGCCGAGGTCGGTGATGCCGCCGGTGCCGCCCCAGCGGTTCATGGCGAAGAGGGTCTGGCCGGCGCCGTAGTTGTGAATCTGCATCGAGCCGTAGTTGCCCGCCGAGACCGTGTCGCCGAAGTCGTAGGCGCTGCCGCTCGCCCCTGGGATCGGGAGGCCGTTGGCGGCAGTGTAGTTGCTGTTCCAGAACTCCACGTTGCCTGTGGCGATGCCGGCGCCGGTGACGATGCCAGGGACGTTGGAGACGACGTTCATGTTGTTCACGATGCGCTGGAGCGGCGCGGAGCTGGTGTAGGAGGTGGGCACACCGATGCGCGATGTGTCGCCGGTGAGTGTGTCCATCGAGACGTAGACGTACTGGAGCGGGTTGGCGCCCTGCTGGAGCTCGAGGTAGTAGGCCACCCGGCTGTAGGGGCCGGTGATCTTGTAGCGATAGTCTGCCGAGTAGGGCACGGGGTTGGTATTGTAGGTTGCGGAATCGGGGATCGGCAGCGTGTAGACGAGCTGGTAACCGTCGAGCGTGACCTCGGGAATGTTGGTGATCACGTCGCCGCGCGCCAGACCGCCGACTCCAACGACACAGCACGCGAGGCCGAGCGCCACGCGGCCACCGAACGATCTGCCCATCCGGCCCATTCGTACAGACTCCTTTCCTGAGCAGGCTCCCTTGCCCGCGAGATCGCCCTCTCACCAACCCTTGTCGCGTGGGAAAGCACCGACGGGGATGGCTGCAAGGCCAAGATTATAGGGGAAATGCCAGCTCGCCGTCAACCACATCTTGCGCGCGCGACGCCAAGTTGGGACTCACGCGCGCCGGGGGCGACGACGCGCCAGGGCGGCCAGGCCCCCCGCGAGAAGGAGGCAGGTGGCCGGCTCGGGCGAGTAGGCGAAGCCCTGGATGCCCTCGACGCGCAAGCCCGTGTAGCCGTCGCTGTCGTTCCGGACGCGGAAGACAAGCGAGTTCACGCCGTCCACGAAGCCGCCCGAGAGCGTGAAGGGGGTGAGCGCCCCGAAACCGCCGCTGGTGTGGCCGGTGGAGACGCCGTTGAGGAAGATGTCGAGGCCCGGGTTATCAGTCGCCCAGGAGCCTGTGATGTAGGCAGTCGTGGGGTCGAGGCCGGTGAGGTCGAAGAGCAGTTCGTAGTCGTAGACGCCGCCCGGCGCGCCCACGGTGTTGAACTGCGGCGCGATCCACTTCGAAGTTGGGCTGTTCGCCAGCCAGGGGCCTGCGACGATTGGGAAGGCCGTCTCGTCCTCGAGATGGGCAGGGCCGAGGCCGGCCGGACCGGCGATAATGGTGTAGTGCGGGTCCAGCGTCCCCGCCCCGTTCGGCAGCGGCACGCCGTTGGCGTCCACGCCCGTGTTGAACAGGCCGGGGATGGGGCGCAGCGCAGTGAGCAGGTGGGTGGGGGAAACGCCGTTGGCCAGGGCGTGCACCTGGGCGGCGGTCAGCGATACGTTCCAGATGGCCATCTCGTCGAGGCGGCCAAGGAACTGCTCGGAACTGTAGCGCCCGATGGTGAGCTGGTGCGTCGGGTCGAAGAGCAGGGGGGTGCCTGCCACGCCGTAGGTGCCGTTGAGCTTCTGCGCCACCAGGGCTCCGGCCGCGTTGTGCAGGTAGATGTCATAGGAACTGGGGCGCACGCAGTACGTCACGTGGTACCAGACGCCCGCCGAGTAGGCGACGTTGAGGTCGGCGTTCGTCGCCATCCACGCCGAGCCTGTGCCGATATCGCCATGGATCTGGTTGCCGTTCTGGAACTTGAAGTCGAAGCCCATGTCGGACGGGCTTCGGCTCGACAGCACCTCGCGCTGGTTGCCGGTGTCGGCCAACTGCGCCCACGTGGCCACCGTGTAGCTGCCCGCGAGCGTGTTGCCGAGCGTGTTGATGGCGATGCTCTGCGGCCCGGCGCTGAAGAGCACCGACTTGCCCGCGCCGAGCACCGGCGGCACGTCGGTTGAGAAGGCCAGCGCGCCCGATGGCGTGCCATGGTAGCCGCTCGGCGAGGCATCTGTGTAGGCGCCATCGAAGGGCCAGTAGGCCACGAGACCCGCATGCGCGGGCAAGACGACCGCAAGAGCGCACAGCACCGCGCACGCAACAAGTCGGCCCATTCACAGCTCCTGATAACCTGGTGCCGTCAATTTATAGCAACCCGACGCCCCGCGCGCAAGCCGATTTGCGCCGGCGTTCGCCCCGCCCGTTGACAATGCCGCGCCGAATGGCTACACTGCCCCAGTCGCATCGCCCCAGACCCCAAGGAGCGCCCGATGGAACTCGCCCTCAAACCCGACCTCGCCCCCGCCCTCGAACGCTGGCAGGCGTTCTGGAACAAGGATATCATCAGACGCCCCGCCGCCGTGGTCACGGCACCGAAGGAGGGCGCCAGTCGGGTGCCGGGGCCGCGTTACCCCTCTCGGCCCGATGACGATTTCGACGCCATCCTGGACCAGGTGGAGGCGAGCCTCGCCAGCGTGTACTTCGCGGGCGAGGCCATGCCACGCTACGAGCCGTGCTTCGGCCCCGATCAACTTGCCGCCTTCGTGGGCGCCCGACTCGACTACTCGCCTGACAGCTCCGGCACCTCGTGGTCGGTGCCGTTTGTCGAGTCGTGGGAGCAGGTCCTCCCCCTGCGGCTCGGCGGGCATAGCTGGCTGCGATTCCTGGAGTTCCACCGCAAGGCCGGCCTGCGGGCCAAAGGCAGGTGGATCGTTTGCACCCCCGACCTGCACAGCAACTTCGACTGGCTGGTCGCCATCCGCGAGCCCGCCCGCCTGTGCATGGATCTCATTGACACCCCAGAGCTTATAGAGCGCGCGATGGCCAATGTTCGCGTCCTCTACCGCGAGGTCTACAATGCCGTCTACGACGCCGCCGGGATGGCCGCCCAAGGCACCTCGTGCTGGCTGCCGTACTACTGCCAGGGACGCTTCTGCACGGTGCAGTGCGACTTCTCGTGCCTGCTGTCGCCCGAGCAGTTCAACCGCGTCGTCCTCCCCGCCCTCGCCGAAGAGTGCGAGTTCCTCGACCACTCCGTATATCATTACGACGGAAAGACTTGTCTCCAGCACTTCGACGCGATCACGGGCATTCAGGCTCTCGATGGCATCCAGTGGACGCCCACCGCCGGCGGCCCGCCGATGGTCGAGTGGCTCGACCTCCTCAAGCAGTTCCAGGCCACGGGCAAGCATGTCTTCGTCACCTGCACGCCCGACGAACTGAAATCCGTCTATCATCGCGCTCTCAAGCCCAACCTCGTCCTCTACAACGTCGGGTGCAAGAACGAGCGGGAGGCCGACGAATTGCTCCGCTGGCTCGAGCGCAACACCTGAGCATTCCGCCAACAGGAGTGGAACCATGGCCAAGTCCAGCGCTCCGACGAAAGGCGCGGAGGTCACGCTCAAGGACGTGGCGGACCGCGAGTTCGTCCTGACCTGCGTGTTGGACGCCTCGCGCGAGCGCGTGTGGGAGGCCTGGACCCGCCCCGAGCAGGTCTCGCGCTGGCTGCTCGGCCCGGAGGGCTGGACGATGCCCGTGTGCGAGATTGACCTCCGCCCGGGCGGCTCCTGGCGCTATGGCTGGAGCGGCCCCGATGGCGCCACGATGGAGATGCGCGGCAAGTTCCAGGTGGTCGAGGCCCCCGAGCGACTCATCACCACCGAGTCGTGGGGCAAGGGCTGGCCCGAGACGGTGAACACCCTGCTGTTCACCGAGGACCAGGGCAGGACGACGATCACGTGCCGAATCCTCTACGCCTCGTCGAAGGCCCGCGAGGAAGCGCTTGCGAGGGGGATGGAGCAGAGCTTGGCCGCGAGCCTTCAGCGCCTGGCCAGTCACCTGCAAGCTCCGGCGCCCTGAGGGCGCTGGCGCGGGGTTGTGATCCCCACGCACGGCCAGACGAGGGACGCCATCCCCCTTGCGGAGCCTCGCGCAGCATGGCACGCCCACGGCGCTCTTGGAAACTGTCTCAGAACCCACGAGGGCTGCGAGGCCCGCGGTTCTGGTCGCAGGCAAGGAGAGAGGAGGAGGCGATGCAGCGGAGAGCATCACTGACGACGAACGACGCCGCCTGCGGCCAGAAGACGCGGCGTCCCTTCGGGTTGCGGCGGCAGCGGGGCGTCTGCCGCGTTGCGGCTCCTCAGCGATGCTCTCCGGGGCATCGCCTGCGTCGCCGCGTCTTGCATCCGCCCCGCTGGCGCCGGCAACGCAGTCCACGTGGGTTCTGAGATAGTTTCTTACTACTCCGGCCGCGAACCAGTTTGCAGTGGCTGGAGCCACGCTGCGTCGGCCGGGGCCTCTAACGTAGCCGCGAGCGTCCCGCTTGCGGTGGTCTTCGACCAGCGAGATGCTTGTCGCTGCACGGAAAAAGGCAAACTGATTCGCGGCCGGAGTAACAGGAGACACGCGGTGCGGCGGGCTGGTGCAGCCTTCGTGGCTTGGGGCCTATGCGCCCTGGCGGGCGAGAGCGTCATCGAGAACCCGCGCCTGCGGCTGGTGCTGGGCGCGGACGCCACGGTGCGCGTCCTGGCCGACAAGGCGACAGCGAAAGATTACTGCGCTCAGGGCAAGGGGGCGCCCTTCGCATCAGTAACCGTGCCGGCGAGGCCAGGGGGATCGGACGGGTCGGACAAGTCGGACAAGTCCGACAGGTCCGACAAGCCCGAGAGGACCTGTCGCTCCAGCGGTGCGGCACTCGATGGCGGCCGCCTCACCCTGGCCTTCGACGGCTGCGACACGCGCCTCGTCTACGCCGTGACGCCCGAGCCCGACTGGCTCCTCTTCCGCCTCGAGCGCGTCGAAGGCACACGGCCAAGTCGCGTGACCCTCGCTCAACTGGGCGTGACGCTTGCCGAACACGTCGGGCCGCGTCTCGGCGGCGCGTGGAACGAGCAGTTCGCCATCTGCCTCATGGCGGCGAACCTCCAGAGCGACTGCCGCGCGCAACGGCGGGGCAGTGTGGCGGAACTCTCCGCCACGACTCAGGACGCCCCCGGCCCGAGGCTCGAAGGCGCCGCTTTCGCGCTCGTGGCCTGCCCGACGAGGGAGCTCGACACCATCCTTCAGAAGCTCGCCCTTGCCTGTGGCCTGCCGCGCAACGATGACAGCGGCACCCCCTCGCGCAAGCTGCCCATCGCCCGCCAGAGCTACTGGTTCCTCAGCTTCGGCGAGAAGGACGCCGACAAGGTGATTGACCTTTGCAGGCAGAGCGGCTTTCGCCAGGTGATGATGAACAGCGGCTCATGGTGCCGCACCGTGGGGCACTACACCTTCAACACCGCCTGGTATCCCGACGGCGTCGAGAGCTTGCGCCGAACCGTGGCGAAGCTGCACGAGGCCGGCATCCTCGTGGGCATGCACTGCTTCGCCTCGAAAATCTCGAAGACCGACGCCTATGTGACCCCCGTGCCCGACCGCCGTTTCTGGGTGGACCGCGACGCCGTGCTCGCGGCCGATATCGGCACGAACGACGACACGATCCGCACGTCGAGCGACCTCCGCGAGTGGCCCGGCAGCCCCGTGGCGAAGCAGAAGACCTGGGAGGGCGGCGTCGCCAAGCACCAGGAGGTCATCATTGACGACGAGATCATCCGGTATAAGGCCATTGGACGCGGAGCGTCCAAGACGGCGCGTCCCCACGCAGAGCGCGGGGACGAGAAAGGGGGTAACGAGCGCGGGGACGAGAAGGAAGGGGAGGGCACGTTCGACACCTTCCTCGGCTGCGAGCGCGGCGCCTGGGGCACGAAGGCCGCGCCTCACAAGGCCGCCACGCACTGCCGGCACTATGGCGTGGACGGCTGTATCAACGGCTACATCATTGATCAGGAGACGACCCTGCTCGACGAGGCCACCACCCGCCTCGCCGAGGTCTTCAACACCTGCGGATTCGACATGGTCTACTTCGACGGCGGGGAAGACGTGGACCGCCGCCGCTTCAACCACTACGTCTCGAAGTTCCAGGCCGCGGCGGTGGCCAAGTTCACCAGGCGCCCGCTCGTGCACATGGGCACGATCATGACCCACAACCTCATCCACTCCTTCACCCGCAGCGGCACGGTGGACACCTATCTCAACACCCTCTATGGCCACATCATCGCCGGCGGCACGGTGGAGACCTGGCCCACCGTGAAGAGCCATGTGGACCGCTCCGTGGCCTACATGCTCAGCATCGGCGAGGACCGCATTCCCGGCGAGCTCGGCTGGTTCGGCATCTGGCCGAAGGGGAAGAACACCGACGGGCTTCAGCTCGATGAAATCGAGTACCTGATGTGCAAGAGCCTGGCCCACGACGCTCCGATCAGCCTCCAGACCAGCTTCGGCCAGATGGACAGCCACCCCCTCACCCCCGCCATCCTGGAGATCGTTCGGAAGTACGAGTGGCTTCGCCTGTCCGGCAAGGTGCCCGAAGAAACAAGGCAACGGCTGGGCGAGAAGGGCAAGGACTATCTCCTTCTCATGGTGTGGGACACGCCTACGTTCCACTTCATCGAGGTCGAGCCCGTGCCCAGGATCGCGGGCGGGAGCGAGGTCCGCGCCGTCGTCGGCAAGGACGGGGACAGCGCCATCGCTGCCGTCTGGCACTATGCTGGGGCGGCGGGCAGGCTGATCATCCCGACCCACACCATCGCCTTTGGCGGGATGAACGCCCGCGCCAGCGAGCGAACGCCTGCTGGCGAAGCCGTGCCCATTGGAGCCCGGCGGGAGATGATCAGCTTCGTCGGACTCGAGCCTGGACACGTCCGCAAGCTCCTGGTCGAATCGCGTTTCGAGCCGAGCAAGGATACGGGACGCTGACTATGTGGCTGTGGATTGCGGAATCCATCGCTCTCGCCCTCGCGTTGGCCGCGCTGCCCGTGGTGCTCGTGCAGCGACGGCACCCCACGGCTACCGTGGCTTGGGTGCTGGCGATCTTCTTCATGCCCTATCTGGGCCTGCTGCTGTTCTTCGCGCTCTCGTGGCGGCGGCCCGAGCGCGTGCGCAAGCGCTATCACGAGCGCGACGACGCGTTCCTCCGGCGCTCGGGCAGTTGGCCCGTCATCGGCGACGCCGACGAGGAGTTCGCGCACGGCGAGTTCCGCGCCCTGGCCGACGCCCTCGAACGGATGGAGGGCTTCCCGGCGCGTCCCGGCAACGCCGTCGAGTTCACCGCCGACGGGCGGACCTTTCGCGAGACGCTCCTCTCGGGCATCCGCTCCGCCAGGCACCATGTCCACCTCGAGTTCTATATCTATCAGAACGACGAGACGGGCAACGCGGTCACCGAGGCCCTGTGCGCGAAGGCCCGCGAGGGCGTCGAGTGCCGCCTGTTGCTCGACGCCGTGGGCGCCCTGTGGTTCCACAAGAGCTGCCTCACGCGCCTGCGGGCCGCGGGGGTGAACGTGGACTTCTTCCACCCGGTAGACCCGCTGCGCAAGCGCTTCTTCATCAACTACCGAATGCACCGCAAGATCGCGGTCTTCGACGGCGTCTCGGCGCTCACCGGCGGCCGCAACGTGGGCGACGAATACGCCGGCCGCCGCAAGGGCGAGCGCGAGTGGCAGGACCTCTCCATCCTCGTCCGAGGCCCCGCCGTGCTCGACCTTCAACAGGTGTTTCTCAAGGACTGGTACTACACGACCGGCGAGGCCCTCGCCCCCGCGCGCTACTGCCCGCGGCCGCAGGCCGTGGGCCACGAGGTCGTGCAGGTGGTGCCCAGCGAGCCCAGCCCCCTCGGCAGCGCCGCCGAGTTCGGCCATCTGCTCGCCATTCGCGGCGCCCGCCAGTCGCTGCGAATCGTCACCCCCTACTTCGTCCCGCCCGAGTCCATGCACTCGGCCCTGGTCACCGCCGCGCTCTCAGGCGTGAACGTCGAGATCGTCGTGCCCGTTGTCAGCGACTCGCCGCCCTCCTTGTGGGCCGGCCGCTCGACCTATCGCGAGCTGATCGAGGCCGGCGTGCGCATCTGGGAGTTCCAGGACGGCATGCTCCACGGCAAACTGATGATCGTGGACGACCACTGGTGTGCGGCAGGGTCGGCGAATATGGACTGCCGCAGCTTCCGGCTGTCGTTCGAGGTGAGCTGCTTCGTCTACTCGCGGCAGGACATTCCGCAGCTTCTGAGCCTCTTCGAGCAGTATCGCGGCCGCTCGCGGCCCATCGAGGACCCGCTGGCCTACGAACGGCGCCTGCGCGACCGGCTCCGCTGCTCCGTCGCGCGCCTCGCCTCCCCGCTCCTGTGAGCCGCCCGCTCCCGAAGGTCCCAATGCCTCCGGGAGGGTACCCCGGCAGTGGCCTCGAGCTATCGGCTTACCCTGTAGCGGTGGACGGCATAAGGCGCGAAGTCGTCGGTGAACACCCCGCCCTTGACCGGGATCGTGCGTCCCTCGAAGAGCACTTCGGCCTGCACGTCGGCAATGCCCTTGAGGGTGATTGCGGCCTTCTCGGGCTTGCGGAACATGTTGACGGCGAATACGTAGGTCGCCCCCTCGTGCCGCTTCACCATCGCGTCCACGCGGCTGTCCAGCGAGCATTTGACCGTCGCGGCGTCGGCAATCGTCGGGCTGTTGAGGACGGGCGCCAGCCTGTGGACCTCGGCGTTGACGGGCGCGAGGGCGGCCTGCATCTCGGGCGAGATGGCGGCCACACTCGGCTGCGGCCCCGCCCACGAGTGGCAGAAGAAGCCGTAGCCGTCGGCGCCGTGGACCAGTGTCATCCAGATCTGCGTCTTCACCTCGTCGGGCGTCGGGGCGCGGCCCTCGCCCTTCGATATCTTGTTCGCCTCGATCCAGCACCAGACCTTCTTCTCCGGCCCCGCCCACTTCCGCAGCCGGTCAATCCCCTTCGCCACGAGGTGAAGGCGGTTCGGGCCGTCCGGCTCGATGCTGTTGCAGGGGTAGACGTCGAAGGAGACGATGTCGCAGGCCTTCGGGTAGTCGGCGTACTGCTCGTCCGTGGCGCCGCGTCCGACGAAGCGCTCGTGGGCCACGCCGCAGCCGAGGTTGAGGTAGACGCGGTGGGCCGGGTCGTCGCGGCGGATGCGGGCGAGGTCGGCCAGAAGGTCGGCGGGCGTGCGGCCCACTTGGCCTGTCGCCGCGTTCACGTTGTCCGGCTCGTCGCCGTACATCCAGCCGATGAAGGCGGGATGCTCGAAGAGCTTCTCCTCGACGTATTGCTTCTTGTAGGGGCAGATGGCGTACATCCCCTGCTTCTGAATCGCATCGAGGAACTCGCGGTCCTTCGGCCGCGGATAGGAATCCACACCGCCGACGTAGACGTTCACGCCCATTGCCTTGTAGGCCGCCGCCGGCCCCGCCGGCTGGAGCCACACGCTCACGGGGAAGAAGCTGGGATCATCAAGCACAGTCTTCGCGAACTTCGCCGGCGGAATCTTCGACACGTCCACCGGCTCCTCCTTCTTGGGCGGAACAACAAGGATGTAACGCTCTCGCACGATCGTCTTCCCATCCCGCTCAATGGCGGTCTCAAACTCCTGTCCCTCACGGGGCAGTTTGAGGCCCTTTCCTTCCCAAGGCGCGGAAACCCAGCCGCCGGGGGGCAGGGTCCGAGTGAGTTCGGCGCGCGCGTTGCCTGCAAGCACGACGGCTGTGGTCTTCTGCTCAGTGGCGCCCAGGTTGCGGAAGCCGAGGCCGTCTACGACGAGGGTGCGGTCGTCGAAGACGAGGTCGGGGTACTCGCGAGGGCGGTTGAAGCCCCCTTGGAAGCTGCTCACCTCTTCGGGGTCGCTGTGCTTCTCGCGGCAGAAGCCGAGCGCCCAGACGCTCGCCGGCGTGATGGCGTGGCCGAAGGCCGCGATGGGCACCGACAGCTCCATCGTCCACGCGCTCATTGCGGGCGGCGTGTCCCCACGCCGCGGATCGCGGGGCAGAGACGCCCCGCCCACAGTTGCGGAGGCCCCGCCCGCAGGCTCGCGGCCCGTGGCGGCGACGAGCTTCAGGTCCTTGCCGCGGGTCGGCTCGCCCCATTCGTCGGGCACCCAGGTCGAGCCGTGCGTCCGCCCGTCGCAGGTGACGATGAGGTGGGCGTAGAACAGCTCCTTCTTGTCGGGGACGACGAAGAGCTCGATGCAGTCGTTCTTCCAGAGCGCCCGCCCCTCGAAGGCAGTGACGAGGCCGGCCAGGTTGTCGTCGAAGCACCGCGCGGCAAAGTAGAAGTTCGCCGCGTCGCGGCAGAGCCAGCCCTCGGTCTGGTAGCGCACGGCCTTGTTGCGGAAGCCGAAGTGGCGGAGCGGCTGGGCCTTCTGCCACACGGGATCGTCGAGTTTCCCGTCAATCGTCGGCGCCGCGTCCACCAGCGCCGCGACCAGCACGCTCGACTGGCGGACGGGGACAAGTTCCTCTCCCGCCGTGGCACAAGCCGCGGTTCCCGCGAGAACGAGTGCGCACGAAAACACTCGAATGCGAGCGCTCATGCCCGTCTCCTTTCCAATGGCCTCTGCGACGCTGGCTGTGCGGAACATGAGCGTGGGCGGCACTCGCCGCCCACGCTGCTGTGACGCTCAGAGAAGCCGCCCCGCCCGTTTCACTTCCGGAAGTAGGTCATCGAGGGGTCAGGCCGGCCGACATAGCAGATGCGCGTGAACCCGTAGTGCTGGATGATGGCCTTGGCCTTGTCGGCCTGGGCCTGTGTGGGGAAGGTGAACAGCAGCAATGCCCCCGACTTGAGCTGCCAGCCGAGCCCCGCGGGCTGCACGGTGAGCAGCGCCGGGTTGAAGGGAATGGCATCCTCGCCGGGGAACGGCCCGACCGGCGCGCTGCCGCTGCACAGGTAGTAGGTCATCCTAGGGTTCGGGCGTTGGACGAAGCCCTGCGCGTTCATCTTGTAGTGCTTGATGATCGCCAGGGCGCGATTGGCTTCGGCCAGGTTGCCCCCGAAGCTCAGGAGCGACATCCCGCCGTCCGCGATGATCCAGGTGGGGCCCACGTGTTGCACGTGCGCGGTCACCCAGTTGAAGGGAACGAGGTCCTCGGCCAGCGGCCCGGGGGGCGGCGGCCCGCCCACGTGCACCTGGAAGGCCGCGGGCGCCGACTCCGCCATGACGGGCGACACGACGCGGATCTTCATCCAGCCCGTGAAGTTGGCCGCGAACGTGCGGCTCGTGCTCACCGCGCGGCTGCCCGGGGCCATGAAGTGCGCGATGGCCTCAGGCGAGGTGACCCCGTCGCTGCGGACGAACACGTAGCGCACCGTGCACGGGGCATTGGCAGTGATCGTGCCGTTGAAGTTCACCGTGGCGGGAAACGGCCCTGGGTGCACGGGCGGGGCCGCCGTGAGCGAGGCCCCGATGATCAGCCCTCCGGGACCCGGTCCCGGCCCTGGCCCCGGCCCCGGACCCGGCCCGGGGCCGGGCCCTGGGCCCCATCCCGGCGGCATGTAGAAGTTGCAGCCGCACGCCAACAGGGCGGCTGCGATGGCGGCTGCCCTGCCGAAAGTTGTCAGCCTGCCTCGAGTACCCATGCCTCACCCTCCTGTCCTCCCCCCTGTGGGACCGCCGCGTCCTCTTGGCTCTGCCGGGGCCGCCCGAGCCTCCTGTCCTCCCCCCTGTGGGACCGCCGCGTCCTCTTGGCTCTGCCGGGGCCGCCCGAGCCTCCTGTCCTCCCCCCTGTGGGACCGCCTCTGCTGCCAGCATACCACAAGGGCCGCCGTTGTCAAGGCAACGCCGGGGCGGGCCTGGGCTCGGAGCCGCCCAGACGCACGGGGGCCTTTCTGGTCGTCAGGAGGTCCTTGTTGTGAAAGAGGTCGGCCTGAATGATCAGGTCGCGCTCCAGTTCGAGGTCGGTGAGGGCATCGCCGCCCTTGGGTTCGCCGAGAGCGGGGCCGGGGGCCTTGGGCACGGCGAGAGTGAGGCGCGTCGCGCCCGTGCCGAGCCAGGGCGTCAGCTCTGCGGTGCCGAGGGGGGCCGCCGGCGCCTTGGCGTCGAAGACGGTGAACTTCACACTCGTCACCTTCTCCCAGTCCTTGAACTCGGCCAGGTGGATGCCGACGGCCAGTTCGCCCAGCTTCTCGCCCCAGGCGCGGATATCGAAGCCCTCGCCCCGTGGCGGCCGCTTCGCAGGCACCATCGGCCCGCGTCCGGCCAGGTCCTCCGGCCGCAGCGCCCAGTCGTAGACGAGCAGCGAATCAACGACAGCCTCCGCCTGCTCCTTCGTCCCGCTACCATCGCCGATCCAGATGCCGAATGCCGGCGCCACGGCGTCGCGAAGCCTGGGGGCGGCCGGGGCGCTGATGCCACCGAGCCGTTTGCCGCTCCAATACAGGTCGTATTGGCCCGAGCGCCAGACCAGGGCCACGCGCCCCCGCTCCCCAATCGGCACGCGAACGAAGGCTTCGCGCTTCTGAGTCGGGAGCTTCCCGCTCTGGTAGGGTAGCTTCTCCTGGGGCACGACCTCGTTGGCGACGAGGAGCAACCCCCTCTCCTCGCCGCTCTGGGCGGCTGACAGCGTGAGGTCCAGATGGTGTTGGAGCGCCAGAAGGCGGAGCGGGGTGCGGCTCACGGACCTCACGGTCAGGTCAAAGCCCACGCTGCCCTGCACCCACGATGGCACAACGGGATAGCCGACGGCCGGCTTGTCGAAACCCAAGGCAAGGGCCTTGCCCGACACGTCGCCCGCGCCGCTGGCGGGCAGCATCCCGCCGCCGAAGTCGGGTTCGATGCCGTTGTCAAAGGAAACGCCGAGCAGCATGCCCTCAGACCGCGATGCCTGCGGCGTACCGGCGCCGCGGGCGACGACCACCGCCACGTCGTTGGGCATGGACAGGTCAGCGAGGGTCTTGCCGTCCACCACAAGCGACGCGCCGGTCTCGGCGTTCCAGGCGTGGATGTGGGGCTTGCCGAGGTCGAGGCCCTTGAAGCCGTCGGGAAGCTCGATGCGGCTCCCCTTCCAAGGCGCCGTGGCGTAGAGGAGCGCCTGGCCCTTCTTGCGATTGGCCACGCCTGCAAGCTGCGCCCCCTCTGGTTGGATGCTGTGGGCGGGGCGTCCCTGCCCCGCGTCCGGCCATTCGTCCACCCCCTCCTCGCCGATGCCGAACCAGCTCCACAGGTTGTGAATGCGGTCCAACTCATCGGGAATGCCGCACGTCTGCGGCAGCACCTGGTTGGGCAGCGTGACGGCGAGATAGGTGCGCGATTTCACCCAGAGGCCAGGGAACGCCTTCGGCTCGGTGTTGCCGTGGAACATCTGCGTGCCGACCCAGCCGAAGGGGATGCCGCTGATGTAGCCCCGCGACCGCTCGGCGTTGTAGAAAACGTGGCAGTCCTGGAACGACGGCACCCAGATCATCGGGTGCTCGCCGTCCATCGAAATGTCCACGAAGGTCAGGGCGGGCGACACCTTGTAGTTGGTGGTGTGAACCCAGAGCGAGTGGGGCAGGCCGAGGTCGTGAAAGGTCTGCTTGATGCGGCGGAAGTAGTCGCGGGCCTCCAGCCATCTGTAGCCGACCGCGCGCGTGCCGTCGGCTCGGATGTAGGGCGCGTCGCTCGCCAGGACGTTATACGAGTACGGCTCGCAATACGGCTCGTCCACGTAGACGCCCTTGATGCCGATCTCCTTCGCGCACTTGTCGAGCCAGTAGGCCACGTAGTCCTGGTGCGGGCGACTGTTGTGGAGCTTCCACGAGTAGGGCAGCACGGCCATCTCGTCGAAGAAGGGCGGCCCGTAGAGCCCGCTGTCGGCGGGCACGCCGAAGTTGATGAAGGGGCAGTGAATCAGGTCGTCGCCCTTGAACTTCCCCACCCAGTCCTGATACGTCTTCCCCTGGACGCCGCCTGGATAGGGCACGAAGCTCTTGGCGTACTCGTTCCAGTGCCACCAGAAGCGATAGGGGGCTTTCTTGGCGAACTCCGTGTCCTTGCGGTAATCGCCGACGACCCACGACCGCCAGTCCTTCGGCATCGGCTTGAAGGGGTTGGCGAGGAGATAGAAGCGGAAGCTGAGCGACTCCTTCTCCGTGATCGTCGTGGGCTTGGCGACGATATTGAGCCGCAACGCCATCTCCTTCTCCGTCGCCACGATCTCCATCGGCGGCACCTTGCCTGGGTCGTGTACCCAGCCCTGGTCGTTTTCCGCGAACCAGGCCAGGCCGCGCTGGTTGTTGCCCACGTGGACGAATGGCACGAAGCGGAAGCGATCCACCTCGGCCATGTGGTGAACGTCGTCCGCGTCATAGATCACCCCCTCGCGCCGCTTCGGCTCCTTGGGGCTATACGTATCCCAGCAGATATTCCGCGCGCGGAACCGCCCCTCCCTATCCTTCTCCACCGCCATGAACCGATTGATGAACCCCGACGCCACGCAATGAAAATGCTGCATCACCTCGGGGCGGAAGGGGATGACGAGCCCCACGCGGTCCACGATGGGCGTGCCGGCCGGCACGAGGACCACGTCGAACGTCGTCAGGCCGTCAAACTCAGTGCGCCCCTCGACGGTCAGTTCGTGCCCCTCGGGGGTGCGCGTGGTTGCCCACGTCACGGCGAAAGCGCCCTTGCTGACGGCGCCGCGGAGGCCCGGCCCGTCGGAGAAGGTCACGGGCTTGCCGCCGACGAGGGCCTCAAGGCGCATCGGCGCCGCCAACAGTTCTGCGCCGCCTGCCAGGATGCTCTTCGGCAGGCCGGTCCTGTCAATGGTCTGGTCGCGCAACAGGGTGCGCACTGAATCGCCCTTGGCTTCGACGGCTGTGTACGGGGGCAGAAGCGCTGGCTTATCGGGCAACCCGACGCGTGTGCCCAACCAGGGCAGGGCCGCGTCGCGACATGTCCAGTCGGCCGACTGAGCGCGGGCGACGGGCTTGGCGTCGCCGTTGAGGGCCACCGCCTCGAAACGGTATGCGCCGGCCGGGATCTGGTGCGGCTCCGTGAGCGCGACCGATCTCTCGCCCAATCCCGAGGGGAAGTCGTGCATCGGCCAGCGGTGGAGCACCCTGCCCGACTTGGCCTCAACGCACTGGAATTCGCACTCGGCGAAGGATGGATCGGCGGCATCCAGGTAGACAACGGCCCGGCCGGTGGCCGGCCCCCAATCGGCCCAGACGCGCAGCGCGGGAAAGGGCGGGAGGTGCCGGTCGGGGCGCGCAGCGGAGAGGGCGACCGCGTCGGGCGGGTCGAGGGCGCGCTTGTAGAGCCGCAGGTCCGCCAGCTCGGCCTTGCCGAGGAGGACGCGGAAGAAGGCCTCCGCGCTCGCTATCGGCTGCATGCGGCTCACCTGGAGACTCGTCCCCCGCAGCTTGCCGTCAATGTAGATGAAGTGGTGGACGGAACGCCAGGTCCAGACGACGTGGTGCCACTGGCCCCACTCGAAGACCTTTGCCGTGGCAGCCGTCTTGCCAGCGATATTGCCCTCGGCGAAGATTCTGGTGCGGACCTCGCAGGTGAACTGGCTGACAGGGTCGCGTTTCTCCTTGTCATCCAGATCGCGGGGCACGGAGGCCCCGCCCACAGCACCCCCATCGTCGAGGGGGCCGGCTACGGGCTCGGGGAGCTGGTCGGGCGGCTTGGGTTTGCCGGACGGCTTCGGCTCGGGGGCCTCGTTCACGAGAAGCGTCCATTCGCCCGCCTGTGTGCCCGAGAGCGACATCAGGGGGAAGGGCTGTTGGGGCGGCTTATCCTGCTTGGGGATTCGGATGCGGAAGCACACGGCGCCCTGAGCGTTGTTGAGGATGTCGCCCGCCTTCCAGACCGCCTCGTTGGCGTTCTGCCGAAGGGGCGCGGGGCCGAATGAGGCGGCAACGGCCTTCTCGAAGGCCGCTTGCAGCGACAGTGCGCCGTCGGGCTTGGCCTCGTACTCGCCCGGCAACGCGCCCCAAGCCGTTGCCAGAAGCAATGCCGCCACGACCGCCGATGTTCTCATGTCCTGCCTCCGAAACGGTCTGCACCCGATTACCCGGGCTCTGAGCTTGTTCGCGCGCGTCGCAGCGTGTATAATACGAAAAGAGGAGGGGGCCGCCAACCGGGCCATGAAGGGTGCGGCAGCGAGCGCCGCCGCAGGTCTCTTGGGTGGTCGGGCCGCCATCCAGCCAATCGCCTGGCGATCTGCTGGAGGCGCGCTATGGCCAAGCCGAAGCTCGAGAACTCTCCCCCTGAAACCAACCCCACAGGCTGTCTCTTGAGGCTCTGCTGGATGCTCGTGGGCAACGGCGTGATGCTGTTCGCCGCCATCTTCATCACCCAGCACCCGTGGAAATCGCTCTCGACAGCCGACCTCGTGTACGCCGCGGGAGTGGCCTTTCTGCTGGGGGCCCGGTTCCTGGACATCACGCGATTCCAGGGCACCACCACGACCGGGCAACCGGCCACGCTGGCCCACTGGCGGCGATATGCGCTGCTGGTCCTGGCCGTGTCGGCCTGCGGCTGGCTCGCGGCGCACGCGCTGGCAGCCGCGCGCTAGCGAGCAGAGAGCGGGTGCCGCTGCCGTGCCAGCTTCCCTCCGAACCCATTGCGGCGTTCGGGATGGGCGTTACTCCTTGAGCACTGAGTCGAAGAGGCTCCAGGGCTCGAAGAGGCTGATGGCGCCCCGGTCGGGCAGGCCGATGTAGAGGGCCATGCCCACCTCTTCGCCGGCCTGGAGGCTCAGGCCGCACATTTCGTTGCGCGGGCAGGCGACCTCGAAGGCGGCCACCGCGCCCTTCTTGCTCGCGGCGAAGGGGTACGCTTCGGGCTTGACGAATTCGTGCTTATCGTCGAACCAGGGCCAGCGCCCCAGGTTGCAGTAGTGGAGGCGGACGTTGGCCTTCTGGGGGACGCCGTCGGGGCCGGGGGTGAACTCGGCATAGACGTTGTCGCCGCCCACGTAGAAGCCGTCGGCGTCCTGGTCCACGACGAGGGTGATCCTCCTCCAGTCGCCTTCGATGGTCCAGGCGTAGTAGAGGTAATCCTTGTCCCACCGCGCCCAGCCGCGCAGCTTGATGCCCTCGTGGTCGAGCCAGTAGTCGGGCTTGTCGCCCCAGTCGTCGAGCTTGCCGTCCACGCGGATCGTGCCGCGGGCGATCTCGGGCTTGAAGGGGTAGAGGGGGTACTTGTCCTTGCCGTCGGGGATGCCGTCGCCATCGGAGTCGGGGTTGGTGGGGTCGGGGGTGTGCCACTTGCCGGGCACGCGTTTGCGCAGGTCGGCGTTGAGGGCGGTGACCCATCGGCTGGCGAGAATCTCGCCCAGGTCGTCGAGGCCGTCGCGGTCGGTGTCGGCGCGGCGTGGGCTGG
Organism: Planctomycetota bacterium; assembly: GCA_035384565.1. NCBI lineage: Bacteria > Pseudomonadati > Planctomycetota > Planctomycetota bacterium. The sequence continues at coordinate 58,834 of DAOOIT010000026.1, forward strand.
AGCCGAAGTGCTTCTCATCGAGCGGCACACGGGGGTCGGCATCCGGGATGCCGTCGCCATCGGCGTCATTGGCGAGGACGATCTCGCCGTAGAGGTTGCGGAAGTACTGGGCCTGGGTCAGGTGGCGGAGTTGCCAGGCGATGCCGTCCCAGTGCTCGCCGTGGTCGTAGGCGGTGCACCACGGCCAGCCGGGGAACTGCGGTGAGAAGTGGCAGAAGATGTCGCGGTCGTCCTCGGTGTCGAGGCCGCTGTTGCCGTACTGGCTCTCGAACTGGTGCTTGTACTCGTGGGTCATGAGCCAGGCCACGTCGCTGCCGCCGAGGAAGTGGCTGCGGCCGGGCGTGGGCCACTCGACGCCGTAGGTGCCGCCGCCCGAGCCCGCGAAGTCCCAGCGCTTCGCTCCCTCGTTCCAGTTGCGGATGGCCTCGCAGACGACCTGGCCGACGTAGGCCACCTTCTCGGTGCGCTCCTCGGCGATGAGCTTCTTGAGCGACTCGTCGTGGTTGGCGCGGGGCAGCTTCATCAGCTCGGGGCAGTCGGGGCGGTCCTTGCCCGTGCGGTACAGGGTCTGGTCTATGTAGATGTCGCAGTCCACCCAGTAGCGCATCGAGGAGTTGCACCAGTAGAAGAGCTGGGATTCGGCGAATGCCTTGCGGTAGAGGCGGATCTCCTCGCGGCCCATGGGCGGGGGGAGGGGGGTGTCGGGCTTCACGGTGTCGAGGTTCACGATGTTGGGGAGAAGGAGGACCTTGACGGGGATGCGGAGGAACATGGTCTTGCCCTTGGGCGGCAGGGTGGCGAAGGCGAATTCGCGGGTGTAGCCGCCGCCGGGGATGCTGCGCAGGCTAGTGCACGAGAGGCGGTAGTAGTAGCGGCAGCCGGGGTCGAGGCCCTTGATGGCGATGGCGTGCTGGGTGGTGGGCCTGCCGTCGGAGGGCACGCGGAAGAGTTCGCCGGTCTGCCAGAGGTTCTCGTGGCCGGGCGTGCGCTCGGGCGTGTTGCTCTTGCGGAGGAGGATGGCCGGGCTCATCGGCTGCGGCGTCTCCCACAGGATCGTGGCGCCCACGCGGGTGAGGTCGGTGGCCCGCGGGCTGCCGGGCAGCTTGAGGTCGGGCGGGAAGATGACCACGCGGTTGTTCCCCGCGTCGGCGAGGGCGAGGTCGCCGTTGGGCGCGACGGCGATGTCCATCAGGTCGCGCATCTGGCCGTAGGGGCCGCCGGTGAGGGTCATCGAGCTGGGGGTCTTGTTGGTGAGGGCGGCTCGGTTGTCGAAGATGAGGACGTTTCCGAAGCCGGTGTTGCAGCCGAGGAGGCGCCCCTGGGCGTCGCCGGCGATGCCCTTGGTGACCCACCAGCCCCACACGATGCCGGTCTCCTCGGGGCGGCGCTTGATCTCGCCGGTGGCCGGGTCGTAGTCGAGCACCTCGCAGCGGCAGTTCCAGCCGTTGGCGACGAACAGGCGCTTCAGTTCGCGGTCGTAGAAGATGCCGCCCGGCTCGTTGAACTGGCCGGGGTCGGTGCGCTCCCAGTCCTTCGGCGTCTTCTTGCCCTCTTTGTCGGGCTTCACCAGCTCGAGGGGCATGGGGCCGGTGCGGTTGGCGAGGGTGAAGACGTGTTTGCCCTCGCGGTCGAAGACCTGGAGGCGGTGGTTGAAGGTGTCGGTGACGAGGATGTGGTCGTTCTCATCGGTCGCCACGCGCGAGGGGTTGCGGAACTGGCCATCGGCGTCGCCCTCGTTCGGGCCGCCGATGACCTTGAGCGGCCTGCCGTCCTTGCCGAGAATCTGGATGCGGTGGTTGCCCGCGTCGGCCACGATGAGGCGGCCCTGGGAGTCGAAGGCCACGTCGGTCGGGCGGGTGAACTGCCCCGGCTCCTTGCCCTCCGCGCCGAAGGTGGCGAGCCACTCGAGTTCGGCATCGAAGACGAGCAGGCGGTGGTTGCCGCTGTCGGCCACGACCAGGCGCCCCTCGGCGTCGTAGCCCAGCCCTTCGGGACGGTTGAGGCGGATATCGGCCGCCTGGCCTGCGGCGCCGGCGAGCGTCACAACAAGCCACGCGGCAATGGGGTTCTGGCGCATGGGCCTCTCCTTTCCTGAGGGAGCGCTCGGTCACTGCGGCCACCTTACGCCGATGTCCGCCGCGTGTCAAGGCAGGGGCGGGACCGCTCGTTGCGAAGGGAGCCGCGGCCGGCTAGAATGCGGGGGGCCACCGTCAGGAGAGGCGTCCATGCCGCATCGCTGTCTCTCGCGCCGGCGTTTCCTCCAAGGTGGCGGGGCCGCGCTGGCGCTCGCCGCCTCGCGTCGCTCTGCCGCCGCCGAAGCGAAGGAGAAGCCCATGCCCGACACGCCCGCCCCGCTCCGCGCCATCACCCAAGGCCCCAAGTTCCACTGGTTCGCCTACTACGACAAGCTTCAATTCGACCCCAGCGGCCGCTACTGCCTGGGGATGGAGGTGGACTTCGAGCACCGCTCGCCCCGGCCCGATGACGCGATCAAGGTCGGGATGGTGGACCTCCAGGACAACGACCGCTGGATCGAGCTGGGCGAGACCACGGCCTGGTGCTGGCAGCAGGGCTGCATGCTCCAATGGCTCCCAGGCTCGAAGAGCGAGGTCATCTGGAACGGCCGAGCGGACGGCCGCTACTGCTGTCACATCCTCGACATTGCGACCGGCCGGCGCCGCACGCTCCCTCACCCCATCTACACGGTCAGCCCGGATGCGAAGATCGCCGTGGCGCCCGACTTCCGCCGCATCGCCGACACGCGCCCCGGCTACGGCTACAACGGCATTCCCGATCCCCACAAGGACGACCCGGCGCCGAAGGACGCCGGCATCTGGCGCATGGACCTCGGGAGCGGCAGGCAGGACCTCATCCTGTCGCTGGCCGACATCGTGAAAGTGCCCTACGCCCCCGGCTACCCCGAGGGCGCGAAGCACTGGTTCAACCACCTGCTCTTCAGCCCCGACGGCGGCCGCTTCATCTTCCTGCACCGCTGGGCCGGCCCGGGCGGCCGCGGCTTCGCCACCCGCATGTTCACCGCGCGGCCCGACGGCTCCGGCCTCCACTGCGTGGTGGACAGCGGCATGGCCTCGCACTTCATCTGGCGCGACCCCACCCACATCCTCGCCTGGGCGCGGCATGCCTCGCACGGCGACTGCTTCTACCTGTTCGAGGACAGGACGACGAACGCCGCGCCCGTGGGCAAGGGCGTGATGACGGCCGACGGCCACTGCACCTACCTGCCGAACACCGACTGGATCGTCAACGACCGCTATCCCGGCGCCGACCGCAAGCGCCCCGTCTACCTCTACCACGTGCCCACGGGCAGGGTCGTCACCCTCGGCCAGTTCTACGCGGCGCGGGCCTACGACGGCGAGTGGCGGTGCGACACCCATCCGCGCCACGCGCCCGACGGCCGCACGCTCTGCATAGACAGCGTGCACGAGGACAAGGGCCGCCAGCTCTACCTCCTGGACATCGGCGCCATCCTCGACCATCCGCCGGCGGCTTGACGCGCGCGCCCGGATCGCGTAGACTCGCCCCAGAGCGCCGGGGAAGCCCATCGCGATGAACCCTAGTGAGGACGCCGGCCCGTGACCCGAACCGCGCGCGTCGCATGCCTGTTCCTGGGCCTCTTCGCTCTCGCCGCGCCCCGCCTCGGCGCGGGCGAGGCCCAGCCCGGCCCGTGGTGGCCCCGCTTCCACGGGCCGAACTACGACAACATCTCGCCCGACACCGGGCTGCTCAAGCAGTGGCCCGGGGACGGGCCGCCGCTGGCCTGGAAGTTCTCGGAGTGCGGCAGGGGCTACGCCGGCGTGGCCCTCGCCGACGGCCTGATCTTCACCACGGGCGACTTCGACGACGCCGAGTGCGTGCTCGCCCTCGACCTCGACGGCAAGCTCGTTTGGAGGGCCGAGAACGGCAAGGCCTGGAAGGGCGCCTACCCCGGCTCACGCACCACGCCCACCTACGACGAGGGCATGGTCTTCCACCTGAACCCCACCGGCCGCATCGCCGCCTTCGACGCCAGGTCGGGCAAGCCGCTCTGGGCCGTGGACCTCAAGCGCGAGTTCGACGCGCAGTTCGGCCTGTGGGGCCTGTGCGAGAATCTGGCCGTAGACGGCCCCCGCCTGCTGTGCGCCCCGGGCGGCACGAAGGGCCGGTTCGTGGCCCTGGACAAGAAGACCGGCAAGACCCTCTGGGCCAACACCGAGTTCGGCGAAGCCGCCGCCTTTTGCAGCCCCATCGTCGTCACCCACCAGGGCACCCGGCAGCTCATCACCATGATGCGCTCGCAGATCGTCGGGGTGAACTCCGAGACCGGCGCCCTGCTCTGGACGCATCCCCACACCGCGGCCTACTGCCAGAACGTGACCATGCCCGTCTACCACCAGGGCCTCGTGGCCGCCAGCAGCGGCCACAGCACCGGCACGCGGGTGGTCAAGCTCGCCGCCGACAGCCGAAGCGTCGCCGAGGTGTGGGCGGGCAAGGAACTCGACAACTGCCACGGCGGCCTGGCTCTCCTGGGCGGCCACCTCTACGGCCACGGCTGCCGCCTCTACAACCGGGGCTTCTCGTGCGTGGAGTTCGCCACCGGAAAGCTCGTCTGGACCGAGAAGGCCCTCAACAAGTTCTCCTTCACCGTCGCCGACGGCCTGCTGGTGGGCCACAACGAGCGGGCCAGGGTCTTCCTCGTGGACGCCCGGCCGTCCGGCTGCCGCATCCTGAGCGAGTTCACCATCCCCAAGAAGACCAGCCAGGAGACCCTCGGCCACCCCGTCGTGTGCGGCGGCCGCCTCTACGTCCGCCACTGGGACGAGTTGTTCGCCTACGACCTCCGAGCGCCGAAGTGACCTCAAGTGTCCACGCGACAGGGAGATGAGGCGGTCAGCGACTCCTCGGCGCATCGCCCGGGTCACTCGGCCACAAGATCGCCGGCCCGGCGCGGCCCCCAGACCTGGCCGCCCTCGCCGTGAAGGCGTCCCAACCCTGCCTGTTGCCCGCTTATATCACGCCGCGAGAGCAAGAAAGGACGCCGATGGGCAGGAACGGCCATGACGGCCCTCGGAGCGCCCGAGCGCCATACTTGCTCAACCCCGAGGGGGAGAGAATTGAGCAAGTATGGGCGGGAAGGCCGTAGAGCCGCCCGGATCGCCAAAGCGCCATACTTGCTCATCTCTCGGCGGCGGGAGAACTGAGCAGGTATGGCGGCGCCGTGTCTGGTTCCCAAGACAACGTGGGCGAGTGGGGGCGCCGGCGCCGGGATCGAGGGCCGCACTCGACTCCGCTGCGATTCCGCCGAGCCACTTGACTTTGGGCGGCTTCGGCGTATCATGCGACACCTTGTTGCCTTAGAAACTGCCTGAGAACCGGCAGGGGACTGCGACGCCAGCGATTCCGCCCCCGGGCGAGGAGCACGGGGGAGGTGATGCAGCAGAGAGCATCATTGACGACGCGCGGCAACGCCCGCAACGCAGCCCGCGTGGGTTCTGAGACAGTTTCCTAGGTGTGGCGTCTGGGCCTTTCATCAGCCCCCGGGAAGAGAGCATGAGCACAGGACCGTCGGCGGCGGGACCTGCCCCGAGGCATGTTGCAGGGTCGGCGACCCAGGGGGGCGGCGCGGAGGCGCGCATCGGCCTCTGGGACTGCATCAGCATCATCGTGGGCATCGTGATCGGCGTGTCAATCTTCAAGGTGCCGGGGCTGATCTTCAGCAACGTGAGCGGCCCGTGGGTGGGGCTGGCGGCGTGGCTGCTGGGGGGCGCGTTGTCGCTCATCGGGGCGCTGTGCTACGCCGAGCTGGCCACGGCCTACCCGAAGATGGGCGGCGACTACGCCTATCTCACGCGGGCCTATCACCCGGCGGCCGGCTTCCTCTTCGGCTGGGGGCGCCTCTCGGCGATCCAGACGGGCAGCATGGGCGCGCTGGCCTACGTGTTCGCCGACTATGCGGTGCGGCTGTTCGGCGGCTCGGATGCCGACCTGAAGAGCCAGGCCGTGTGGTTCGCTCTGGGCGCGGTGGTCGTGCTCACGCTCATCAATCTGCTCGGCGTGATGTTCGGCAAGGGCGCGCAGAACGTGCTCACGGCCGCCAAGGTGCTGGGGCTGCTGGGAATCCTGGTGGCCGGCTTCCTGTGGGGCAAGGGCGGCGCCTTCACCATCGGCCATCCCGTGAAGAACCCCGACTTCGGGTTCGCCATGATCCTCATCCTCTACGCCTACGGCGGGTGGAACGATTCGGCCCTGGTGGCGGCCGAGGTGCGCGAGCCGCGCCGCAACCTGCCGCGCGCGCTGCTCCTGGGCACGGTGGCCATCACCGTGATCTACCTGCTCGTGAACCTGGCCTACCTGGCGGGGCTGGGCTTCGACGGCATCCGCAACACGTGGGTGCCCGCGGCCGACGTGTTGAAGCCGATGCTCGGCGAGTGGGGCAGCAAGGGCATGTGCCTGCTCGTGATTCTCTCGGCCCTGGGCGCGCTCAACGGCGTGATCCTCACGGGCTCGCGCGTCCATGCGGCCGTGGGGGCCGACTATCGGCTCTTCGCGGCGCTGGGCCGCTGGCACCGCCGCTCGGGCGCGCCGGTGTGGGCGCTCATCACCCAGGGCGCGGTCACCATCCTGATGATCCTGGCCGTGGGCACCGAGGCGGGCCGGAATGCCTTCGACCAGGCCCTCTCGGCCCTCGGCGCCGGCAAGGTGCCGTGGGAGAAGTACTTCGGCGGCTTCGACACGCTGGTGGCCGGCACGGCGCCGGTCTTCTGGCTCTTCTTCCTGCTCAGCGGCGTGTCGGTGATCGTGTTGCGGCTGCGCGACCGTGCTGTGGAGCGGCCCTTCCGCGTGCCGCTCTTCCCGGTCTTCCCGATCGTATTCTGCCTGACGTGCGGCTACATGCTCTACTCAAGCGTCACATATGCCGAGCAGGTGTCGCTCTTCGGCCTGGTGCCGCTGGCCGTCGGAGTGCCGCTGTATCTGCTCAGCGGCGGGCCGGGCAGCGGGACGGCCCGCGGGTCGTGACCCGGGTTCCTGCGGTGACCTCCCGGGGCGCCCCGGGATCGCCGACGTGCTTCGTGCGAAAGGAGTGGCTGTCATGAGTCAGTGGCGTTGGATGAGGGTGCTGGTGGCTCTGGCCCTGGCCGTGGCCCTGGGCTCCGCGGGCTGGGCCGCCGAAGAGGAGAAGAAGCCCGAGCGCAAGCCCGACGTGATCTTCGTGCCCACCCCGCACGAGGTGGTCGAGGTGATGCTGCGCCTGGCCGACGTGAAGAAGGATGATTTCGTGATGGACCTGGGCTGCGGGGACGGCCGCATCGTGGTCGCCGCCGCCAAGAAGGCGGGGTGCAAGGCCGCCGGCTACGACATTGACCCCGTGCGCGTCAAGGAGTCCCTCGAGAACGTCAAGACCAACAAGGTCGAGGACCTCGTGACGATCGAGGAGAAGGACATCTTCACCCTGGACCTCAGCAAGGCCAGCGTCATCACGCTTTACCTGCTGCCGAGCCTCAATGTCAAGCTGATCCCGCAGCTCGAGAAGATGAAGCCCGGCTGCCGCATCGTCTCCCACGCGTTCGACATGGCCGGCGTGAAGCCCGATGTGATTGCCACGGTGACCTGCAAGGACGGCAACGAGCGCAAGGTCTACCTGTGGACCACCCCGCTGAAGAAGGAAAAGGAATAGCGAACCCCGACTGCGGCCCGGGCCGGGGAGTGTCCTCCGCCCCGCCGCAGAGCGTCTGAGCGAAAGGAATGGGACCCATGAGCCAGTGGCGTTGGACGAGGGTGCTGGCGGCGCTGCTCGCCGGCGTGTTGTGTGTCGCGGCCGCCTGGGCCGCCGAGGAAGAGAAGAAGCCCGCGCGCAAGCCGGACATCCATTTCGTGCCCACCCCGCACGAGGTGGTCGAGATCATGCTGCGGCTGGCCGACGTGAAGAAGGACGACATCGTGTACGACCTGGGCTGCGGCGACGGCCGCATCGTCATCGCCGCCGCCAAGAAGGCCGGATGCAAGGCCACGGGCTACGACATTGACCCCGTGCGCGTCAAGGAGTCGCTCGAAAACGTCAAGAAGAACAACGTCGAGAACCTCGTGACCATCGAGGAGAAGGACGTGTTCACCCTGGACCTGAGCCAGGCGAGCGTGATCACGCTCTACCTGCTGCCGAGCCTGAACGTCAAGCTGATCCCGCAGCTCGAGAAGATGAAGCCCGGCTGCCGCATCGTGTCGCACGACTTCGACATGAGGGGCGTGAAGCCCGACGTCGTGGCGACCGTGCAAGGCGAGGATGGGGTGGAGCACAAGGTCTACTTCTGGACCACCCCGCTCAAGAAGGAGAAGGCAGACGAATAGCCTTCGCCCTTGAGCAACAGGGTGGCGGACGCAATGGGGGAGGGGCGGCCCGACGAGGCGGCCCCTCCCCGCTCTGTTGGCACGCTCGCTTGACACGGGGCGGGCGAAGCCTATACTCGTCTCCGCGGGCGTCACCCGGTGAGGCGTGCATACCTGCACGCGGGACCTCCGCCACAGAAAGCGAGGTGTCGGGATGCGAGCGGCCTCTACGAGCAAGCGGGCTTCGCGGCGTGATTTCCTCAAGACCTCAGCCGTCACGGCCTCGGGCGCGGCCCTGGCCGGCCTGGCCGCCCCCGTGGGCGCCTACGCCCAGGGCAACGACACCATCAAGATCGGCATGATCGGCGCGGGCGGCCGCTGCACCGGCGCCGCCATGGACGCGATGAACGCCGACCCGGGCGTCAAACTCGTGGCCGTGTGCGACATGTTCATGGACCGAGCGAGGAACGCCCGCAACCACCTCAAGAAGCAGAAGCCCGAGCAGGTGGAGGTGCCCGACGACCGCTGCTTCGACGGCTTCGACGGCTACAAGGAGGTCCTCAAGCACGTTGACGCCGTGTGCATCGCCAACGCGGCGAAGTTCCATCCCCTCCACACCAAGGCGGCCATCGAGGCGGGCAAGCACGTCTTCGTCGAGAAGCCCCACGCCATTGACCCCTACGGCATCAAGATGCTCGAGGCCGCCCTCAAGCTCGCCGCTGAGAAGAAGCTGTGCGTTGTCTCCGGCCTCCAGAGCCGCTTCGAGCCCGGCTACAAGGAGACGATGCAACGCATCCACGACGGCGCCATCGGCGACATCGTGGCCATCGAAGAGAACTTCCTCCGCGGCCCCTACGGCCTCTACCGCCGCGCGCCGGGCCTCACCGAAGTCCAATACCAGTGCTCCAACCAGTACCACTTCACCTGGCTCAGCGGCGACGACGTCCCCCAGTCCCTCGTCCACAACATTGACCGCTCGCTGTGGGCGATGAAGGAGGTCCCCCCCGCCGCCTGTCACGGCCTGGGCGGCCGCTCCTCGATGACCGACGAAATCTACGGCGACGTCTTCGACCACCACAGCGTCGTCTACGTCTATCCCAGCGGCGTACGCATCTACGCCTTCTGCCGCACCACCACCGGCTGCTACAACGAGGTCTCCAGCCTCCTCCTCGGCACCAAGGGCCGCGCCAATCTCCTGGCTTGCACCATTGACGGCGAGACCAAATGGCGCTACGCCGGCCCCAAGCCCAGCCCCTACGTCGAGGAACACAAGGCCCTCTTCGGCGCCATCCGCAAGGGCGAGCCCATCTCCAGCGGCTACCACATGGCCCGCAGCACCCTCGTCACCATCATGGGCCAGATAAGCTGCTACACGGGCAAAGAGGTCAAGTGGGACGAAGTGGTCAAGAGCGACTTCTTCTATCCGCCCAAGCCCGAGGACTGCAAGAACGACATGGAGCCCCCCACCAAGCCAGGCCCCACCGGCTCCTACCCCGTCTACATCCCGGGGCAGACCAAGCTGCTGTAGCGTGTCGGCGGCCGGTGCGGTGGGCAGAATGGACACGATGGACCGGATGGACAGATGACTGTCAATCCGTTACCGCTCCGTCCGCAATGTCCATCCTTTCCACCCTGTCCATTCTGCCCACGGGGTCTCCTGCCCACGTGCTCAAGCCCCTGCTGGCGTAAGCAACGCCTGGTGCCTCCTCCGGCTACCTGACGGCGCCCAGTATCCGGGATGCGAGGTGCCAGAGCGCCGGCGCGAGGAACAGGGCGATCACCAGTAGGGTGACGGGCCAGAAGAAGCAGACCTGGACGGCCAGGGTGCTCCAGAAGTCGGCAGCACATTGCTTCTGATGCCGCCGCAGCGCGGAAGTGGTCTCGAACCTCCTGTCAACTTCCGAGGTTCGGCTCGTCCGCAGCGTCGCCCACTGTTCCCGCAGTTCGGCCAGGTCGCTCGGCAGGCGGCGGACGACGTAGGCGCACCAGCCTATCCCCACGACTAGGAGAGTGGCCGAGACCAGAATGCTGGAGTACGGGATCACCGTGGCAGCTCTCCATTGCATATATGGCCGATGATACGCCCGTGCCTCCCGGAGTGCAAGACCCTTGCACCCGCGCGCCGGGTGAGGTAAAGTCGATGCGTGGCGTCAAGCGGTCTCAGCCCAAGGCGAAAGGAGGACGCGAATGCGGTTCAACGGCATCAATCATCTGGCGATGGCGACGGGGGACCTGGACACGACCATCCGCTTCTGGCGGGATCTGCTGGGGATGCGCCTGGTGGCCGGCCTGGGCGAGCCAGGCTATCGCCACTACTTCTTCGAGATCAGCCCCACCGATCTCATCGCGTTCTTCGAGTGGGAAGGCGTCAAGCCCGTGAAGCCCAAAGAACACGGCGAGCCGGTCAAAGGGCCGTTCGTGTTCGACCACGTGTCGTTCGGGATGGAGAGCGACGAGGACCTCTGGGCGCTGAAGGACAAGCTGGACGCGGCCGGCTTCGAGTGCTCGGACATGATTGACCACGGCTTCATCCACTCGATCTACGCCTTCGACCCGAACGGCATCCCGATCGAGTTCAGCGCGAACGTCGCGGGGCGGGACGTCCGCCGCCAGCCCGTGATGGGCGACAGCGAGCCGGTCGCTGAGGCGCGGGCCGGCGCCGAGCCGCAGGCGGGCCGTTGGCCGGCCGTCAAGAAGCCCACGCCGCCCTCCAAGCGCCGCATCTACGAGGGAGCCGGCACCGAGCTGTTCCAGGGCACCAAGTAGCCGCAGCCGGAATGTGAGAGTCTTTGCGGGGAGGTGCGGCGGGGGGCTTTCTGCCGGAAAGCCCCCCGCCGCCGCGTTCGCTCTTCCCTACGCATTCAGTGCGCGGGTGATGTTGTCGAGCGCCTCGTCCACTTCGGCGGGGCTCTTGCAGCCGATGGTGACGGCGTCGGCGAGCTTGTGGCCGAAGACGAACTGCACGGCCTTCTGCCGGTCTTCGGCGTTCGTGAAGTCGCCGTTGCCCACGAGCTTCATGCCCAGCACGCCCTTGCCGGCGGCCTTGACCTTCTTGATCTCGGCCACGGCGGCCTCGTGGTCCACCTTCTCTGCCCACTTGCCGGTCGGGCCGTCCATGTGGGCGCCGTTGTGGTTCATGCGCAGCAGCGCCACCTCCACCCATTCGCAGCCCGCGACCTGCGTGAGGCCGGGCATGCCGTGGGTGGAGACGCCGACGGCGCGGACCAGGCCCTTCTCCTTCGCCGCCGACAGGTCGTCGCGGTGCTTCTTGAGGTCCTCGGGCCACGTGGGCTTCATCACGCAGTGGAGCAGCACGACGTCGAAGTAGTCCGTGCCCAGTTCCTCGCGGAAGCGCTCGAGGGTCTTGGGCACGTCGAGGCCCTGGCTGAGCCACACCTTGGTGAGGATGACCAGTTCCTCGCGCGGCAGGCCCTCGATGGCCTTCTTGACGAGGGCGTGCATGTTGTAGTTGCCGGCGGTGTCAATGTAGCGCACCCCGCGGTCCCAGGCGTGGCGCACGAGCTTCGTGAAGCCCTCCGGGCCGAGCGACCGCTGGGTGTTCCCGCCATTGGTGCCCGTGCCGATGCCCAGGCGGGTGGGGCGCACCGGGGTCTTGCCGAGCGCCACGCGGTCGGTGGCCGACGGCTTGGCGGCGGGTGCTTCGCCCGCAAGGCCGGGCAGGGCACCGAAGCCGACAACGCTGCCTGCGATGGCCTGAACGAACTCTCTGCGTCTCATGCTGGGCCTCTCATCCAAGGGTCTTTGCGGGGCGGTGCGGAGGGGAGCTTTCTGCCGGAAAGCCCCCTCCGCCTTCGTCTCCTGTTAGCTCGCGGGCGCAAACGGCACATCGCCGCGGCTGATCATCGTGTCCAATGGATTATCGCTGATATCGAGCGGGCAGTCAATGCGCGCGCGGCGGCGGCTGGATTCGTAGCAGGCGAAGATGATCTCCGTGGCGTTCATTGCGTGGCGGGCGCACAACTCGCACTCGCGGCCCGCGAGCAGGCAGGCCACCGAATCGGCCATCGCGCGGTCAATGTAGCCGGGGCCGTGCAGGTGCTCGACGCCGCAGTCCACGGGAATCCAGTCGGGCGAACCCTGCTTCCAGTAGCGCACGAGCGGCCCGGGCTTGGGGTCCCACGCGATCTCGATGACGCCGCTCGTGCCGTGGAGGCGGAACGAGGCGCCCAGCGCCCGCGCGCACTCGCCGCCCGTCACGATCACGCCGAAGACGCCGTTGGCGTATTTCACGAGCACCAGGCTCTGGTTCTCGACCGGCGCGCCGAACACGCGCACCTCGCGGCGCGCGTCAATCTGCCCGATCACCCACCTGGGCGGGGCCTCGTCGTTGAAGTAGTTGAGCATGTCCACCCAGTGGGTGCCGCCGTCGTAGAGGTCCCAGGTGTTCGCCTCCATGCGAACGAGGGCGCCGATCTCGCCCGAAGCAATCAGGCGTTTCGTCTCGCGGAACGGCTTGCCGTAGCGGCGCTGGTGGTTGAAGTTCAGATGCATACCGTACTGGGCGGCCACCTGGAGCATCTTGCGCGCGCCGCCGAAGCTGATGTCCATCGGCTTCTCGCAGTTGCACAGCCGCACGCCCGCCTGGGCGCAGGCGATGGCCATTTCGGCGTGGAGCTTGGGCCACGTGCAGATGCTCACGACGTCGGGCCGCTCCTTCTCCAGCATCTCGCGGTAGTTGAGATAGGTCCGCTGGATGCCGAACTTCGCGGCGAAGGCGCTGGCGTTCTCCTGCACGATATCGGCGCAGGCCACCATTTCGCACGTGTCGAGCTTCCGGTAGCCTTCGGCGTGCTCGTAGGCCATCGCGTAGCCCATCGGCCCGCGCTTCTCGGGCATCTTGCCCGTGCCAATGAACGCGACCTTCAGTTTGGCCATTGCCCCGATTCTCCTGCCCTTGGGTTTTGCCTCCCGACGCCTCATTATAGTAGAATCTTGTCTGCACGCTCAACTCACCCCAAGAGGAGAAGCCGATGCCCGGACAAGTTTCCCGCCGCGCGTTGTTGAAGACAGCCGGCGCTGCCGCCGCGCTCACGTTGCTGCCCGCCGGCCGCGCCCGCACCTACGCCGCCAACGACACCATCGGCCTCGGCATCGTGGGCGTGGGCGGCATGGGCCACGGCAACCGCAACCACTTCAAGAGCCTGCCCGGCTGCGCCATCGTGGGCCTGTGCGACGTGGACCGCAAGCGCCTGCCCGCCGCCGAGCAGGACCATCCCGGCGCGAAGAGCTACGCAGACTACCGCAAGATGCTCGAGGAGCTGAAAGAGATTGACGCCGTGATGGTCTCGACGCCCGACCATCAGCACTTCCCCGCCTCGATGCTCGCGATGAAGCTGGGCAAGCACGTTTCGACCGAGAAGCCCCTGGCCCACAGCGTGTGGGAGGCCCGCCAGATGGCCCTCGCCGCCGCCAAGTACAAGGTCGCCACCAACCACGACCACGAGGGCCACGCCCACGAGGGCCTGCGCCGCGCCGTCGAGTGGGCCCTCTCGGGCGCCATCGGCCCCATTCGCCAGGCGCACATCTGGACCGATCGCCCCATCTGGCCCCAGGGCATCAAGACCCGCCCGCCCACCAAGCCCGTGCCCGAGGGGCTGGAGTGGGACCTCTGGATCGGCCCCGCCCCCTACCGCGACTATCACGACCACCTGCACGCCTTCGCCTGGCGCGGCTGGTGGGACTTCGGCTGCGGCGCGCTGGGCGACATGGGCTGCCACTTCTGGGACTCGACGGTGTGGGCTCTCAAGCTCGGCCACCCCGACACCGTGGAGGCCGAGCAGGAGGGCAACTCGGAGGAGACCGGCCCCAACTGGTCGGTCATCACCTACCAGTTCCCCGCGCGAGGCGAACTGCCCGCTGTGACCGTGAAGTGGTGGGACGGCCGGAAGCCCGGCCCCGACGGCAAGCCGGTGCAGAACCTGCCGCCGCGGCCGCCCGACCTCGAACCCGATCGCCATCTGCCCTCGAACAGCTCGATGTGGATCGGCGACAAGGGCACCATCGTGATCGCCGACACCAACAGCCCGCGCCTCGTGCCCGAGGCGAAGATGAAGGAGTTCAAGCAACCCGAGCCGTTTCTGCCGCGCGCCCCGAAGAACGACCACAAGCTCGACTGGCTGGAGGCCATCCGCACGGGCAAGCCGGCGGGGTCCGATTTCGCCCTCTACGGCGGCCACCTGGCCGAGGTCGTCCTCCTCGGCAACGTCGCAGTCCGGGCGGGCAAGAAGCTCGAATGGGATGGAGTGAATCTGAAGGCCAAGAACTGCCCCGAGGCCGACCGCTTCATCCGCCGCGAGTACCGCCAGGGGTGGGACTTCTCGTGACCGCGCCGCGGCGTGCTATCGCCGGGCTTCGGCGAGGATGGCGGACACCTCGGCGGCCGAGCGGCAGGCGAGGAGCCGCTGGCGGGTCTCGGGGGCCATCACCAGCCGCGCGATCATGGCCAGCACGTTGAGATACTCGCCATAGGCGCGCGCGGGGGTGACGAGCAGGAAGATGAACCGGGTCAGCGGGCCGTCGCCCTCCGAGAACGCCACGCCCTCGGGGCAGATGCCGAAGCACCCGATCATGCCGGTGAAGTCCGGCAGCGCCACGTGCGGGAACGCCGTCTCGCAGTCCATCGCCGTCGAGAGCACGCCCTCGCGGGCCACGGCGGTTTCGAGCACGGCGTCGGCCCACTGGCGCGGCAATTGCCCGTGCTCAACCAGCACGCCGACGAGCTGGGCGATGGCCTCGCGCTTGTCGCGCGGCGACAGGCCGAGGTGGATCATCTCCTCCCAGAAAATGTCCTGAAGCCGCAGGTGCGCGGCCTTGGGTGTGAGCAGCATCAGCAGCGAGTTCGGCACCGCCTGGGCCACGCGGTCGGGGATCGAGCCCTCGAACTCGTGGGCGACGCGCCAGTAGTTGGGCGCGCCCAGCACGATCAGGTCGCCGGGGCGCGCGTAGCTGCGGATGCCCGCCACCGCGTCGTCGGCCACCACGAGCTCCAGCGGTTCGGTCACTCCGGCGAGACGCCTCCGCGCATGGGCCAGCGCGTCGTCGCCGTGCTCGCGCTGCTCCTGGACGTCGTGTCGGGCGACGATCTGGAGGAGCTGTGTGGGGACATTGAGTGCCTGGGACAGCTCGTTGGCGATCCAGAGTTGCTTGACGACGTGCGGGCCGCCCGTGGTGGGGACCAGCACGCGGCGGGTCGGCTCGGCGGGGTTCTCGCGCAGGAACACGCCGGGGACGCGCAGGTCGAGCGTCATGCGCAGCGTGGCCCCGAGTTCGCGGGGGTCGTGGCCCCAGTCGGCCACGATCAGGCCCACGTCCGCATGGGCCGCGAAGCGCTGCGCCTTGGCGCGCAGGCTGCCCGGCGCCCCGACCACATAGAGCAGCCCGTGGGGCCCATGCGGCGTGCATGGGTAGGGGGTGCCGGGCGTGCAGAGCACCGAGAGCCGCGCACGGCACGCCTGCGAGAGCAGGCTGGCGTGCCGCAGCACGCCGGCGCCCATTTCGGGGGCCGAGACCAGGGCCAGCACGTGGACGGGACGCGGCTCGGTCATAGTGGCGTATTCCACGGTTCCGGGGCGCTCAACGGTCCTTCGGGAACAGGACTGCCCTGAGGGCCTTCAGGTATTTCGCCTCGGGGTCGCCCTTGGTGGGCGCGATGTAGCCTCCCTCACCGAACTCGTTCCAGGCATAGATCACGGCCAGCCGCTCGGCGGTGGCCTGCTCGGGGTGTTTCTCCATCCACTCGATGGCGCGGTTCACGTGGGCGGCGAACTGCTCGGGCGTGCGGTCGGGGAAGTACCAGCCGGGCAGCTTGCCCGAGCCGCCGCCGAACAGGTCGCCGGCAGGGCCTTCCCAGGGGCGGCAGTCCCACCCCCCGATCAGACACGGGATGCAGGGCTGCTCGGGGCGGCCGCCCCAGGCGCGCTCGTGGGCCTCGACGATCTCCTGGAACTTGTGCTCCTCGCCGCCGCCCGTGTAGCCGGGCACGATGTTGTAGCGGGTGGTGTGGGTGTAACCGATGTCGGTGCCGCCCGGGCCGCAGGCGGCAAGGGCCACGCCGGGCAGGCCGGCCTTGCGGGCCTCATCCTGCACGGCGGCGAAGCCGTCCTTCTCGCCGCCGCGGGCGTCGAAGATGATGACGAGCGGCTTGCCGCCCACCGTGAGGTGCTGCTTGTGCTTGAGGTAGGGCATCCAGAACTGCGCGGCCTTGCGCCAGTTCTCCGCGCCCTTGATGACGAAGCCCGCGTGGTTGGCGACGAGGAGGCAGAACTTCATCCGCCCGTTGTTCGGGGCCTTCACGAAGAAGTTCAGGCCCGTGTGCTTCTCGTCGTCGTCCACGGCCTTCTGGGTGTCGTGCCAGTACCAGCAGAAGGCGAAGAAGGCGAGGCCGTGGTCGGCGGCGAGGTCTATCTGGCGCTGCACGATCTCGAGCGAATCGTCGCGCCAGCCCCAGAGCGGCTCGCGGTCGGCGAACTCGTCGAGCATGCGCTTCGAGAGGTGCGTCGGGGCGTTCTTCGCCCAGGGCTCCTTGTCGGCGAGGCGGTGTCTGCCGGCCCAGCCGTCGAAGTAGTAGGCGCCCACCTGGGCGCGGGGCTTCGGCGCGTCGGCCGTGAACGCCGCCGGCGTCAGGGCGGCCAGTGCCATCGTGCAGGCTCCGATGCGTGCGAGGAGAGGGGATGGCTTCATCGGCGTCTCCCGGCGCGCTGGCGCGACGGGGCGAGCATTCGGACGGCCTCGTTCACCGAGGCGTCGTTGTGCACCATGGCGCAGATGGCCCGCATCATGGCGAGCGGCTTGTCGTGCTGGAACACGTTGCGGCCGATGCACACGCCGGCTCCCCCGGCCGCGAGGGCGGCGCGGACGTTCTCGAAAACGTCCCGGTCGCTCTCCGCCTTCTCGCCCCCCGCGATGAGCACGGGGATGGGGCAGCCCTCGACCACCTTGCGGAAGCTGGCGGCCGAGCCCGTGTAGGTGACCTTCACGAGGTCGGCTCCCAACTCGGCCGCGATGCGCGCCGCGTGGCGCACGGCCTCGGGGTCGCTTTCGCTCTTGATCTTCGCGCCCCGCGTGTACATCATCGCCAGCAGCGGCACGCCCCACTCCATGCAGGCCACCGAGGTCTGGCCCAGGTCGTGCAGCATCTCGGCCTCGCTGGCCGCCCCGATGTTCACGTGGATCGAGACGGCGTCGGCGCCCATCCTGAGCGCCATCGGCACCGAGTTCACGAGCACTTTGGCGTTGGGGTCGGGGCTCCACACGGTCGAGCCCGAGAGGTGGAGGATGAGGCCCACGTCCTTGCCGCTCTGGCGGTGGCCGTAGAGGGGCAGGCCCATGTGGCCGAGGACGGCGTTGGCGCCGCCCTCCGTCACGTCGTTGACCATCGTGCGCATGTCCACCAGGCCGCGGATGGGGCCCACGGTGACCCCGTGGTCCATGGGCACGATCACCGTGCGGCCCGTGTTGCGGTTGAGGATGCGCTCGAGGCGAATCCGCTTGCCGAGAAGCATGCCGCCCCTCCTATGGACGGGTTCCCTGGGACCTGCACCCTGCGGGTCCCGACGCACCGGCGCCGGAACACGGAACAGGCGCAGGCTGATGCTGCCGGTTCGGTCGTACGGCCTGCTCAGTCGTCCTTCCCGCGAACTGCTCAGCGGGGCAGTTGGGCGACGAGCACGGGCGGAGGGCTCACCCGACTAGGTGAGCGGTTCTCCGACCTTCAGGTTCCGCCCGAACATCCGCCGCTGGGCATGCAGCCGCCCAGCAGCAGCGCAGCCGCCAGGGCGATGAGCGTCAAAGCTCGCTTCATGTTTCTCAGGCTCCTGGTGTTGCCCCTCCCAGATCGGAACGGACGCCTCAGTAGCCACACACGCGCCGGAACTGCCGTGCCACACCCTTGAGGCGCGGCGCCGCCGTGGCAAAGAACTTCTTGAGCCCCGCGCAGTGAGCATTGCGGCCGCCTGGCTCGCGGTCGCGCGGGCAGCCGCCATTGCACAGGGTGAACCACTCGCACTCGCGGCAGCCGTCATCCACCTTGCCCTTGAGCTGGCTGAAGCCCTGGCGCGCCGCGACGAACAGCTCGGCCAGGGGCCGCTCCCCGAGCCGGCCAAGCTGGTGCTCGGGCCGGATGTAGAAGTCGCACGGGAAGATCTCCCCGCCGCGCTCGACGGCCAGGTAGTCGCCGCAGCGGGCGCGGAACGTGCACAGGTTCGGCTCGCCGCAGGCGAAGTACGACAGCACGCTGTTGAAGACCCGTTCGTTGATCGCCCCGACGTCGCGCGGGTACCACCGCTCGAAGACCGCGAGCAGGAAGTCGCCGAACTCCTCCCCGCTCACGCTGAAGGGCAGGGGGGCGCCGTCCGGGCCAATCTCGCGGGCGGGGATGAACTGGATCTGATTGAAGTCATGGGCGACGAACCAGTCGTACACCTCGGCCCCGTGCCGCACGTTGGCCTGGCTCACGACGCACAGGATGTTGAACTCCACGCCGTATTCGCGCATCGTTCGGACGGCCCGCATCACCTTGTCGAAGGTCCTGCCGCGGTAGGTCTCGTGCAGCTTCCGAGGCCCATCGAGCGACAGGCCGACCAGGAAGCGATACTCGGCCAGGAACTTGCACCACTCGGCGTCGAGCCGCGTGCCGTTGGTCTGGAGGGCGTTGCCCACCACCTGGCCGTCCACGCCGTGGCGCTTCTCGGCCTCGACGACCCTCTTGAAGAAGTCCAGCCCGCACAGCGTCGGCTCGCCGCCCTGCCAGCAGAAGACGGTCTGCCTCATGCGATAGCCGAGGAGTTCGGCGGTCAAGCGGTCCACGGTCTCGAGCGACATGGTTCGGCCGCGGGCATCGCCGGGCGGTTCGAAGAAGCGGTCGTTGCCATAGTAGAAGCAGTACTGGCAGCGCAGGTTGCACCACGAGCCGGCAGGCTTGATCAGCAGTTGGAAGTCGGGCGTCTGGTGGGGCATAGTAAGGCTTGGCTGTGTGAGGAGCTCCCGCCGCCAGCTCCTATGGTACACCGAGAGCCGCAAGGGTGTCAAGAAAGGCTTTTTCCGGGCCCATCAGGGTCTGGCGACCCCGACGTAGCCGCCATCGGGGAGCGTGGGGCCGGTGCCGCGGCGCCCGCGAGGGCCACCCCATAACCCTCTATGCCCCAACGCCTTACGCTCTCCGGCCATTCCCGCCCCCATGCTTGCTCATTCCGCAGATGAACGAGTATGGCCGGAGCCTCGAGAATCGCCCATTCCCGCCCATCTACCCATGCTGTATCACTTTCCCCCTCACAGGGCTGATACAGCATGGGCGGGCGGCGCCTGCCAGCCCCTTGCCACAGCCCTCACGCATCCAACAGCCTCCCGCGGGTTCGCAACCCGCGGGAGGTTCCCGCTCGGAGGAGAAGAGGCCGCGGAGCGGCCAGGAGGCCCGTTCCCCCGCAGAGCGTAGGGACGAGGAGGAGAGCAGAGCGTAGGAGCGTATTGGAACGTCCGGGAGAGGCGCTCGCGTGTCGGTTGCGGGCGCAGTCAGTGCCTCCGGCGAAGGCCAAAGTGTGCACCGCAACCGGCTCCCCCGCACCAGGCCAGTCGAACCAGGATCGCGAGGTACGGAAGAGCCTTCTTTCCGAGGGTCAGGGCTGGGCGCCGCGGATGATGAGGCGCGGGTTCTCGATGAGCACCTTGCTGTTGGGGGGCACCGACTTGGTGAGCCACACGTTGCCGCCGATCACGCTGTCGTGGCCGATCACGGTGTCGCCGCCCAGGATGGTGGCGCCGGCGTACACGGTCACACGGTCCTCGAGCGTGGGGTGCCGCTTGCGGCCGCGGATGAGCTGGCCGTCCTCGTCTTTCGGGAAGCTCATGGCGCCCAGCGTCACGCCCTGGTAGATCTTGCAGTCGTCGCCGATGATCGTCGTCTCGCCGATCACGACGCCGGTGCCGTGGTCAATGAAGAACCTGTGGCCGATCTGCGCCCCCGGATGGATGTCTATGCCGGTGAGCGAATGGGCGTGCTCGGTCATGATGCGCGGCAGCAGCGGCACGCCGAGCTCCGTGAGCTGGTGGGCGATGCGGTAGGTGGTGATGGCCACGGTGGCGGGGTAGCTGAAGATGACCTCGCCGTGGCTCTTGGCCGCGGGGTCGCCGTCGTAGGCGGCCTGCACGCCCTCGGCCAGCCGCTCGCGCAGCGCCGGCAGCGCCCGCAGGAAATCAATGACCAGGTCCTCGCCCCGCACCTTGCAGTGGGTGCACACGCTCCCCAGGCGGCGGCATTCGTGCTTGATGGCGCGGTAGACCTGCTCCGTCAGCAGGTCGTAGAGGTCGTTGAGCTTGTGCCCGACGATGAAGCTCACGTTCGACTCGTCGAGTCCCTGCTCGCCGAAGTAGCCGGGGTAGAGGATGTCGAAGAGCAGGTCGAGGATGCGCACCGTGGCGTCCTTCGACGGCAGGGGCACGACGCCGATGTGGTGGATCGTCTTCTGCTCTCGGTAGGTGGCCAGAATCGCGTTGGCGATACCCGGCAGTTCGCCGAGTCGCCGCAGGTCCTCGCGCATGAGATGCACCCCGAAGCGGTGAGACGGGGCCACGACGTGCCTGCGCCCCGCGGGCCGGCCTCCTGTGGTCTTCCCTATGGGGGTATCACATTGCGGCAGCGGTGTCAAGCTCGTGGGGGCGCCCGGGGTGCGGGCCGGAATTGTGGGTGGCTGCGGGAGCTCCGAAGGAGCGAAATAGGATAGCCC
>DAOOIT010000027.1 GCA_035384565.1 Planctomycetota bacterium
CGCGCGCTGGGGGCGCAGGATGCGCTCTGCGGCGGCGGCCGCTACGACAACCTGATCGCCGACCTCGGCGGCCCGCCCCTGGGCGCCGTGGGCTTCGCCATCGGCTTCGAGCGGCTGCTCATGGCCCTTCAGGCCGTCGCCGCGCCCGCGGCGGCGCCAGCCCTCGACCTCTACGTGGTCACGATGGGCGCGGCCGCGCGCCTCGCGGCGTTCGGCTGCGTGACCGCCCTGCGCCGGGCCGGCCTGACCGCCGACACCGACTACGAGGGCCGCGGGCTGAAGGCCCAGATGCGCACGGCCAATAAGCTGGGCGCCCGGTTCGTCGTCGTCCTCGGCGACAACGAGCTGGCCAGCGGCCTCCTCAAGCTCAAACACATGGCCAGCGGCGCCGAGACCGAGGTCTCGGGCGTCGAGGCCATCCTCCATGCCATCCGCGAACACTCGGGCCAGGGGGCCGGCGGGGTGGAATTGAACCCATGATGCGTGATACGTGGTACGTGCGAAGAGAGGGTTAGAGCCAGGTGTCTTCTCCCCTCTTCTCACGCATCACGCAGCACGCATCGCGCCGCGCCTGTTCCCTGCAACGCCACAACCGTTCAGAAAAGGGCTTCCAGCAATGAGTCTCAAACGCACCCACACCTGCGGCGAGTTGCGCGCCGCCCACGTCGGCCAGGCCGTCACCCTCTGCGGCTGGGTCCACAGCAGCCGCGACCACGGCGGCGTCATCTTCATTGACCTGCGCGACCGCTACGGCATGACCCAGGTGGTCTTCAACCCCACCCACCGCAAGGCCGCGCACGACGCCGCCGAACGCTTCCGCTCCGAGTGGGTCATCGCCGTCCACGGCGCCGTGCACCACCGCCCCGAGGGCATGGTCAACCCCAAGATGGCCACGGGCGAAATCGAGGTCTACGCCGACGAGGTCGAGCTGCTCAACGAGGCGCAGACGCCCCCCTTCGAGATTGACGACGCGCTCGAGATCGCCCCCGAGACGCGCCTGCGCTACCGCTATCTGGACCTCCGGCGGCCCGCCCGCCAGCAGGCGCTCATCTTCCGCAGCGACCTCTTCCGCCTCATCCGCAACTACTTCGCCGAGCGGCGATTCGTGGACGTCGAGACCCCGCTCCTCACCAAGAGCACGCCCGAGGGCGCCCGCGACTACCTGGTGCCCAGCCGCGTGAACCCCGGCCACTTCTACGCCCTGCCGCAGTCGCCCCAGCTCTTCAAGCAGATCCTCATGGTCGCCGGCCTCGACCGCTACGTGCAGATCGCCAAGTGCCTGCGCGACGAGGACCTGCGCGCCGACCGCCAGCCCGAGTTCACCCAGCTCGACGTCGAGATGTCCTTCATTGACGAAGAGGACATCCACCGCCTGATTGACGGCCTCCTCGCCGAAATCATGGACAAGATGCTCGGCCGCACGCTCGAGACCCCCATTCGCCGCCTCACCTGGCAGCAGGCCATGGACCGCTACGGCACGGACAAGCCCGACCTGCGCTTCGGGATGGAGTTCGTGGACATCGCCGACATCGCGGCGGCCAGCCAGTTCCGCGTCTTCAGCGAGACGATCAAGGGCGGCGGACAGGTGCGCGGCTTCAACGCCAAGGGCGGCGCCAAGTACACCCGCAGCCAGCTCGACCGCGAGCTGCCCGAATGGCTCGCCCAGTTCGGCGCCAAGGGCCTGGCCTGGCTCAAGGTGGACGAGACCGGCGCCCTCGCCTCCTCCATCGCCAAGTTCTTCAGCGACGACCAGAAGGCGGCCCTGCGGCAGGCGATGGACGCGCAGCCGGGCGACCTGCTGGTCTTCGTGGCCGGGCCCCCCGCCGTCGTGGCCACGGCGCTCGACGAGTTGCGCCGCCGCATGGCCCGCGACCTGGGCCTCATCCCGCCCGACACCTTCGCCTTCTGCTGGGTCACCGACTTCCCGCTCTTCGAGTGGAACGCCGACGAACAGCGCCCCGACCCGCGCCACCACCCCTTCACCTCGCCGCACCCCGAGGACCTGGCGTTCCTGGAGGCCCGGCCGCTCGACGTGCGCGCCCGCGCCTATGACATCGTGCTCAACGGCACCGAGATCGGCGGGGGCAGCATCCGTATCCACCGCTGCGACGTCCAGCAGCGCGTCTTCCGCCTCCTCAACATCGGCGACGAGGAGGCCCGCGGCAAGTTCGGCTTCCTGCTCGACGCCCTGGCCTATGGCGCCCCGCCCCACGGCGGCATCGCCCTGGGCCTCGACCGCATCGCCGCCCTCCTGCTCGGCTACGACAGCATCCGCGAGGTCATCGCCTTCCCCAAGACCCAGCGCGCCATGGACCCCATGAGC
The DNA here is from genome assembly GCA_035384565.1 of Planctomycetota bacterium. NCBI lineage: Bacteria > Pseudomonadati > Planctomycetota > Planctomycetota bacterium. The sequence goes on from DAOOIT010000027.1 coordinate 2,324, forward strand.
GGCGCGCCCTCGCCCGTGAGCGAGAAACAGCTCGCCGAACTGGGCATCCGCGTGGTGGTATGATGGACGCTGCGAGCCCCAAATGACGCCGAGCCCGGAAGCGGAGCCTTCCGGGCTCGGTTGCATGTTCGCGGCAGGAGGCGCGGACCTACATCTTGACGGGCCGCGAGTTGGCCTTGGCGCTCTTGACGGCGGCCTCGATGAACTTCATGTGCTTCACGCCGTCGTGGATGTTGGCGTACTTCGAGCCGTCGCACTGGAACGGCTGACCGTCGTTGTAGAGGCGGACGTCCTTCTCGAACTCGCGGTGGAGCCGGGCGAAGGCGTCGTGGAAGGCCTCCACGTGGCCGCTGGGGATCGTGGTCTCCTTGAGCAGGTCGGCCGGCACCTCGCCCAGGAAGTCGTCCTGCGCGGGCACGGCGGCCCGCCAGTACACGCGCTCGACGCCGCTGGGCAGGCGCAGGGTGACCAGCTCGGCGTCCTCCTGGCGCCACACGAGGCTGCCCTTCTCGCAGTTGACCTCGATGCCGAGGTCGTTCTTGTGGCCGATGGCGATCTGGCTGGCGCGGATCATCGCCTTGCCGCCGTTGGAGAGCTCGCAGTAGGTGGTGAAATGGTCGTCGAGCTGCCGGCCCTTGAGGAAGGTCTCGATCATGCCGCGCACGCTGACCACCTCGAGGCCGGTGACGAAGCGGAGCTGCATGAAGGCGTGGGTGCCGATGTCGCCGCCGCAGCAGCTCGCGCCGGCGCGCTTCGGGTCGGTGCGCCACGAGGCCTGCTGCTGGCCAGTCGTCTCGAGCCGGGTGGCGAGCCAGCCCTGGAGGTAATAGCTGTCCGCCCACCGCACGGCGCCCAGCTTGCCGCTCGTGATGATCCAGCGGCTGAACCAGCTCGACCAGTGGCCGATGTAGGTGTGGGCGATGCCGAAGGGCACCTTGTACTTCTCCACGGCAGCGGCGAGTTGCATGGCTTGCTTGGCCGTGATCGTGATCGGCTTCTCGCAGAAGACCGGGATGCCGGCCTTGATGAGCTTCATCGCGGGGTCGAAGTGCACGAAGTTCGGCGTCACGATCAGGGCGTAGTCCATCCGCTCGCCCAGCGGGAGTTTCTTCTGCTCGTCAATCATCTCGTCGTAGCTGGCATAGCCCTTGATGGGGTAGGGCCACTCGGCGGCGAACTTCATCGCCAGGTCGGGCTTCTCGTGCAGCGCGCCGCACACCACGCGGCGGGTGCCGTCGAAGTGGATCGCCTTCTGGTGCGGGTTCACGATGAAGGCGCCCCCGCCCCCGCCCACCAGCCCCACATTGAGCACTCGCTTCGGCATTGCTCGGTCCTCCGTCACAGGGATTGAACCACGGAGCGCCACCATGCGCCGCCGCCATCACGCCCGATTGTAGCATGGGGCGCGGCTTTGTCAACTCTCAAACCCGCCGCCCGCTTGACGCGCAGGGGGCCTGCGGGTATCCTTCTTCAGGGAGGCGGCGAAGGGGACCCGGACGTGGATCAGGCGCTGCCCACTCTGGTGCTGGCCCAACGCTCTCCCCTGCCCTTCATGGGCGTGTCGCTGCGCAAGCGATCGGCCTTCTACACGCAGCTCGCGCGGATGCTCACCGCCGGCATCGGGGTGCAGCGTTGCCTCACGCTGCTGGCCGGGCAGGGCGGTTCGCGCCGCCTGGCTCGGGCGGCAGCGGCCATGGCCGAGCACGTGGGCGCGGGCGACTCCCTGGCCGGGGCCTTCGCCCTGCACCCGAACCTCTTCCCCGCCAATGAGGTGCGCGTGATCGAGGGCGCAGGGCTGGCCGGCCGCGAGCCCGAGGCGATGCTGCACATCGCGCACCTGCTCGACCGCCTCGCCCTCGCGCGCGGCAAGGTGGTCGCCGGCCTGATCTACCCCGTGTGCTGCCTTCTGGCCGCGTTCGTCGTGCTGCCGCTGGTCGTGGCGTTCCTGCTGGGCGGCGAGGCGGCGGCGCTCAAGCTGCTGCTCGGGCAGCTCGGCTCGGCTGGGACCTTCGCCGCCATTGCGCTCGCGGTCTACGTCGCCTTCCGCTCGATCCCGGACGCTTCGGCGCTCAAGACCACGGTTCACGCCGTGGCCCTGCGCGTGCCGCTCTTCGGCAAGCAGTTCCGCCGCCTCGCCCTGGCCCGGTTTGCCGACACGTTTCACAGCCTCTACGAGGCGGGCGTGATGCTGCCCGAGGCCCTGGCGCGCGCGGCCATGGCCTGCGGCAACGCGCACATCGGGGGCCGCATCCTGCGCGTCGCTCCCCAGGTGCGCAGCGGCGGCTCGGTCACCGACGCGCTGGCCCAGGCCGGGGTCATCCCGCTCATCGGCCTCAACCTGCTCCAGACCGGCGAGGTCGCGGGCAAGCTCGACGCCTCGCTCCAGAAGTTCGCGCAGTACCAGCACGAGGACCTCGAGATCGGCATCGAGCGCCTGGCGAAGATCCTGCCCATGATCGCCCTGTTCCTGATGATCATCATCCTCGCGTCGGCCGTGCTCTCGGCCTGGGGCGCGTACATCGGGGGCATGACACGCCTGACAGGGGGCTGAATGCCGCGGCAGCGCCTTTGGTTCCTCGTCGGCCCCACGGCCAGCGGCAAGACCGCGGTCGGCATCGAGGTCGCCCTCCGCATCGGCGCCGAGGTGCTCTCGCTTGATTCGATGTCGCTCTACCGCGGCATGGACATCGGCACGGCGAAGCCCTCCCCCGCCGACCGCGCGCGGGTGGCGCACCATCTGATTGACCTGGCCGAGCCGCACGAGGCGTTCAGCACGGGCCGCTATCTCGAGGCGGCCGAGGCGGCGATTGCCGGCGTGGCAGCGCGCGGCAATCGGCCGCTCTTCGTCGGAGGCACGGCCCTGTATCTCAAGGCCCTCACCGAGGGCCTCTTCCAAGGCCCGGCGGCCGACTGGGAGCTGCGCAACCGCCTCATCGCCGAGGCCGAGGTGAAGGGCGCGGCGGCACTCCACCAGCGCCTCCAAGCCGTTGACCCGGCCGCCGCCAGCCGAATCCACCCCAACGACCTCCGCCGCATCGTCCGAGCCCTCGAGGTTCATGAGAGCACCGGCCGCCCGATCTCCGAGCAGCAGACCCAGTTCGGCAGCCCCTCGCCGCGCTTCGAGTGCGCTCTGGCCGGGATTCGCCGCGAGCGCGACGAGCTGTACGACCGGATCAACCGCCGGGTGGACGCCATGTTTGCGGCGGGCCTGGTCGAGGAGGTCAGGGCGCTGCTGGCTCGCCCCGGGGGCATCAGCCACTCGGCGGCGCAGTTCGTGGGCTATCGCGAGGTCATCGCACACCTTCGCGGCGAACTCACCCTCGCCGAGACCATCGAGCGGATGAAGACCCGCACCCGCCAGTTCGCCAAACGGCAGGGCACCTGGTTCCGCAGCTTCCCGCAGATTCGCTGGGTGCATGCCCATCCCGACGATCGCCCCGAGGACTTGGCCGCGGGGATCATCGCGGCCCTTGGGCTGGGTTGAAAACAGATGTATATATGCCACAATGGTTTGCATCGCCAGGGAAAAACAGCCGTAAATGCCCCTAGGAGGCGAGATCTCGGTGCCCATTGACCCCTGATACCTTCGGCCCAAGCCGCGGGGAAGGCGTCGCCATATGTATAGTACGCTAGACTACTTGCATCAGCGAGGCCGAAACCAGCCCGGCGCGCGCCGGACGCGTCCTGGGCCTTTCTAGAGCGTTCTGGGTTATCGGACGTCTCGCCCCCCCTCCCGTGACGTGCGGGCGGGTATCCGTCGCAATTGACTCCCCGCCGGCCTTCGCCTATAATCCGGGCCTGGAGGTGTGCAGCGTGGCCAAGGCCCGGGCAGTCTTCGTGTGCCAGCAGTGCGGCGCCCAGCAGGCCAAGTGGCTGGGCCGATGTCCCGACTGCGGCGAGTGGGACTCGCTGGTCGAGGAGACGTGCCAGCCAGCGCGCAAGGCAGGCGGCTTGCCGGCGGCCGCAGGCGGCGAGCCGCAGGTGCTGGCCCACGTGAAGCCGCCCGAGCAGCCGCGCCTTCAGACCGGCATCGGCGAGCTGGACCGCGTGCTCGGCGGCGGCATCGTGGCCGGTTCGGCGGTGCTCTTCGGCGGCGACCCGGGGATCGGCAAGTCCACCCTCCTGCTCCAGGCCTGCCACGGGCTGAGCCTACAGGGGCTGAAGACACTCTACGTGACAGGCGAGGAGTCGCTCACGCAGCTCCGGCTGCGGGCCGAGCGCCTGGGCATCCAGACCAGCGCGCTGCTGGCCCTGGCCGAGACCGATGCCGAGGCTGTGGCGGCGCAGATCGCGGCGACGAAGCCCGACTTCGCCGTGGTGGATTCCGTGCAGATGGTCTACAAGCCCGAGATCGCGGCCGCGCCGGGCAGCGTGTCGCAGGTCCGCGAGTGCGCGGCGATGCTGGTGCGGCTGGCGAAGGCCGCCGAGATTCCCATCGCCCTGATCGGCCACGTGACCAAGCAGGGCGCCATCGCCGGCCCGCGCGTGCTCGAGCATGTGGTGGACACGGTGCTCTATTTCGAGGGCGACCGCTACCACAGCTATCGGCTGCTCCGCGCGGTGAAAAACCGCTTCGGGCCGACCGACGAGATCGGGGTCTTCGAGATGCGCAGCACCGGCCTGGCCGAGGTGGGCGACCTGGCCGACGCGTTCGTGTCGCGCCAGCGGCGCGCCACGCCGGGCTCGGTGGTGGTGCCGTGCATCGAGGGCAGCCGGGCCTTGCTCGTGGAGGTGCAGGCCCTCGTGTCGCGCGCCAACTTCGGCACGCCCGAGCGCAAGGTGAGCGGCCTGGACCGCAACCGCGTGGCCATGCTGCTGGCCGTGCTGGAGAAACGCGCCGAGCTGGTGCTCGGCGATCACGACGTGTTCGTCAACGCGGTGGGCGGCGTGCGGGTGATGGAGCCCGCGGCCGACCTGGCGGCGGCCATCGCCGTGGCGTCCAGCTTCACCGACCGGCCCGTGCGCCCCGACCTGGCGGCGCTGGGCGAGGTGGGGCTGGCGGGCGAGGTGCGGGGCGTGTCGCAGGCGGACGCCCGCCTGCGCGAGGCGGCCCGCCTCGGCTGGAAGCTGGCCATCGCGCCGCGCGACAGCGCCCGGTCGCTTCAGGGGCGCCATCCGGGCCTCGAGGTCAGGCTCGTCTCGACCCTTGCCGAGGCCCTGGAAGCGGCCGCACCGTAGCGCTCGACCGAGCAACCCGTGCAGCTTAGGAGAAGACCCTGTGAAGACGATGCGAACGACTGGCGGCCCGGGCGGCCGGCTCCGCAAGGGGCTGCTGCTGACAGGTTTGGGCCTCCTGACCCTGGTTGCGTGCGGATGCGAGGAATGGCTCGGCCTCACGTACGGCCGGCCCGGCATCGTCCGCCTCGGCAGAGGCTCGGTCGTGGTGCTGCCGTTTGCAACCCCGGGGCGCAAGTACTTCGAGTCCGAGGTCGGCCGCAGGTTTTCGCACGTGGTGGCGGACCTCATCCGCGAAGGCTGCCCGGCGGCGCGGGTGATTGACTGCGACGGGCTGCCGGAGACGATCGAGGGGCAGAGCCTCGACCAGATCCCGATTGCGGACATCGGCAATGCCCTGGGCGCCGACTACGTGGTGATCGGCGAACTCCACGAGCTTCGCTCGAAGGACCCTGGCAGCTACAGGGTGCTCAAGGGCACCATCGTCGTCTCGGCCCGCGTGTTCGAATCGCGCAGCGGCTCGGTCATCTGGCAGATCATGAAGCGCACTTCGCACTACCCCCATCTGGTGGCTGGCGAGCAGGTGCCGGCAGAGACGACGAACGAGGAGGAGGTGATCCTGAAGGTGATGCGCGAGGGCGCGTGGCCCATCGCCGCCGTCTTCCGGGGGCCACGGTCCCACGAGGAGCTCCGCCTCGCCGACTAGGAGCCTGTCCAGGAATCCGCGTGAGGCTGCGACACCGCGGGCGGCCTGAAGTCGCGGCGTCCCTTCGGGTTGCGGCGTCAGCGGGCCGGCCCCCACATGGCGGCGCCTCCGCGATGCGTTCCAGGGCATCGCCTGTGTTGCTGCGCCTCGCCTCCGGCCCGCTGACGCCGGTAACGCAGCCCACGGAGATTCCTGGACAGGCTCGCAGCCGGCGGGGGGAGCGGCCCCTTCTCTCAAGGCATGGCGAAGTCGTGCCCCCGCGGCCGCACGCTAAGGACCGGGCAGGGGGCCTTGCGGACCACTTTCTCGGCCACGCTGCCGAACAGCGCGTGCCGCAGGCCCGTGCGGCCGTGCGTGGCCAGGACGATCAGGTCGATCCCCTCCTCCCGGGCGTAGCGCACGATCTCCACAAAGGCGGCCCCGCGCCGCACGGCGAGGGTAACGCTCACGGCTCCCCGAGCGCCCGCGGGCACGACCTTCTCGAGTTGTTCGCGCGCGCCCTGCTCCAGTTCCGCCAGGAGGCTGGCATCGAAGACGGGCCCCGCCACGTCGAACTGTGCGACGACTTCGGGCGTGGGCACGACGTGCAGCACGTGGAGTTCGGCGCCGTGGTCCTGCGCCATGCCCAACGCGTAGGGCAGCGCGTGGTTGGCGTAGGCCGAGAAGTCGGTGGTGAAGAGCACCTTGCGGATGAGGAAGGGCCGGCGAATCTGCGCCACCAGGGCGTCGCGGCGGCGCTCCATCTCGTCGCGCGTCTTCGCCTCCACGACGAGGCGCAGGACCGGCTCGGTGTTCGACGGCCGCACGTTGAACCACCAGTCGTCGAACTCCACGCTCAAGCCGTCCAGGCGCGCCTGCTTCCCGGCTGCGTAGGCGCGGGCCAGTTCCTCGATCTTGGCCTCCTTATCGGCCACCTCGCTGTTGATCTCGCCGCTGCCGAAGTAGCGCTGGATGGGGCGGACCAGCTCGCTGAGGGGCCGCCTCTCGCGCGACACGAGCGAGAGGACCTTGAGGAGCGCGAAGGCGCCGCTGTCGCAGTAGAAATTGTCGCGGAAGTAGTAGTGGCCGCTGAGTTCGCCGCCGAACGCGGCGTCGCACTCGCGCATGGTGCGCTTGATGTAGGAGTGGCCGACGCGGGTCATCATGGGCACGCCGCCGGCGGCTTTGATCTCCTCGGCCACGGCCCAGCTCGACCGCAAGTCGTACAGGATGGCCGCGCCGGGGTTGGCCTTCAGCGTCTCCCGGGCGATGAGGGCCGTGATGATGTCGCACGGGATGGCGCGGCCCTGCTCGTCCACGAACGCCACGCGGTCGGCGTCGCCGTCGAAGGCCACGCCCAGGTCGGCTTGGGCCTCGACCACCTTCTTCTGGAGGTCCACGAGGTTCTCGGCCTTGAGCGGGTTGGCCTCGTGGTTCGGGAACGTCCCGTCCACCTCGAAGTACAGCGGCACGATCTCGACATCTGGGATGCGCTCGAAGAGCGGCGGGACGAGGTAGCCGGCCATGCCATTGCCGGCGTCCACCGCCACCTTGAGCCGCCCCACGCCCTGCGCGGCGCCGAGCAGGTGGTGGAGGTACTGGGGCAGGATGTCGCGCGTGCTCACCTCGCCGGGCCTCCCCGCCTCGGGCAGGTCCCCCGTCGCCACCCACTGCTCGATGCGAGCGATGCCCGATTCGTAGGCGATCGGCTCGGGGCCCCTGGCGGTGAGCTTGAAGCCGATGTATTGCTTGGGGTTGTGCGACGCGGTGACCATGACGCCGCCGTCGTAGTCGCATGTGGCCACAGCGAAGGCCACCATGGGCGTGGTGACCATGCCGATGTCCACCACATTCTTGCCGGCCCGGGTGAGGCCGCGGATGAGCGCGGCGGCAATGGCGGGGCTCGAGACGCGCATGTCGCGCCCCACCACCACGGAGCGCCCCTCGAAGAGTCTCCCCGCCGCAAGGCCGATCTTTTCGGCCAGCGCCTCATCGAGCTGGTCGGGGTACGTGCCGCGGATGTCGTAGGCCTTGAAAATGCTCATCCGGGGTCCTCCGCAGGGCCTGGAAACTACCTCAGAGCAAGCCCATTTCGATCATCTTCTCGGCGATCTGGACGGCGTTGAGGGCAGCGCCCTTGCGGATGTTGTCGCTCACGCACCAGAGGTCAATGGTGTTCGGCAGGCTCACGTCGTCGCGGATGCGGCCGACGTAGACGGGGTCGGTGCCCGAGGCCATGAGCGGCATGGGGTACGCGGCCTTGGCCGGGTCGTCCACCACCACGACGCCCGGGGCGCTCTTGAGGATCTCGCGCGCCTGGGCCGCGGTCATCTTCTTCTCGAAATGCACGTTCACGGCCTCCGAGTGGCCGTTGAAGACGGGCACGCGGACGCACGTGGCGGAGACCTGGATGTCGGGGTCGCCGAGGATCTTGCGGGTCTCACGCCGCATCTTCACCTCTTCGGTGTAGTAGCCAGGCATCTCATCGGTGGGCCGCCCGATGTGGGGCAGCACGTTGAACGCGATGCGGTGGGGATACACCTCGGCCTTGGGCTCCTGGCCCTTTTCGAGGGCGGTCACCTGGGCCTGAAGCTCGTCAATCGCGCTCCGCCCGGTGCCCGAGACGGCCTGGTAGCTGGAGACCACGATGCGCTTGATCCGGGCCACGCGGTGCAGCGGGGCCAGGGCCACCACCATCTGGATCGTCGAGCAGTTGGGGTTGGCGATGAAGCCCTGGTGCTGGCGCAGCGCCTCGGCATTGCACTCGGGCACCACGAGCGGCACGCGGGGGTCCATGCGGAAATCGTCGCCATTGTCAATCACCAGGGCGCCTCTCGCCACGGCCTGCCAGCCGAACTGCTGCGAGGCGCCCTTGGCGCCCTCGGTGCCCGCGAAGATCGCGATGTCCACGCCGTTGAATGCCTCGGGCGTGGTCTCTTCCACCTGGTAGGTCTTGCCCGCGATCTCCTCGGGGCGCGCCGACCGCGCGAGCACGCGGATGCTGCTTGCGGGGAACCGCCGCTGGTGGAGCACCTTGAGCATCTCGGTGCCCACGGCGCCAATGCCCACAACCGCCACGCTGTACCGCTTCGACATTCACAAGGCTCCTTGGGGAAACGTTGCTTGGTCCCAAGCATGTATGATAGCGCAGCGCGGCCGGCCTGTCAAAAGCCGCCGAAGGCGCCGAAACGCCGCGCGGCGCCGGAATTTGCCCTTGACGGCCCGCGATCCGGGCTGCTACAATTCAGGCGCTTCCCCTGAGACTCCGTGCGATATCCCCCCGTAGTATCGCCCGCGCTGCCCTTCTGCCTGCCGAAAGGGAGGTCGCTGATGCGCGCCATCCTCGCCAACCGTTGGGTCTGGGTCACGGCCCTCTTCGCCACCCTCAACGCTGCCGGCCTCCTCGGGATCATCTCGGCGCTGCGCCAGCGGTCCGGCCACCTGCGGGTCGAGGCCTTCGAGCCCGAGGGCGAGTGCGCCCCCAGCGCCACCCCCACGCTGCGCTTCAACCAGCTCATGGCCATGCAGAACGAGGTCGGCACCGAGCTGCCCGCGGGCGCGATCGCCCTCACGCCGCCAGCGCCCGGCCGCTTCGTGTGGAGCGGGCGCCTGACGGCCACCTTCCAGCCGGCCGAGCCTCTGCCTATGGCCACGCCCTTCGTCGTCACCGTCTCGCGCACGCTCACGAGCCTCCTCGGCCACTCCCTCTCGGGCGACGCCTCGTTCCAGTTCCACACGCCGCCGCTGCGCTGGGTCGGGATGCGCCAGACGGGCCTGAGCCGCTGGGGCGAGTTGAGCCTGGCCCTCGAGTTCAATGACAAGGTGCTGCCCGACGAGGCCAGGAGCCACATCGAACTCGCCGGCGCCGGCGGCCGGGCCGTCAGCTTCGACATCGGCAGCCGCACGCCGAGCCGCACCGTGCTGCTGACCACTCGCGCCCTGCCCGACGAGACCCTCACGCTGACCGTCAAGAAGGGCCTGCGCGCGCTGAGCGGGCCGCTCGGCCTGGAGGAGGACTGCTCGCGCACGCTCCAGGTCGAGGCGGGCCTGCGCATCGAGGGCGTGGCCGCCCGCGCGCGGACGCCTGACGACGTGTTCATCGCCGTCTCGTGCAACCAGCCGCTCGACGCCGAGGCCGCCGCGAGGTACATCCAGGTGGACCCGAGGACGGATTTCCGCCTCCAGCCCGACTACGAGGGCTTCCGCCTGGCGGGCCCGTTCGTTTCGGGCCGCCGCTACCGCGTCACGTTTCTCAAGGGCCTGGCGGCGCGGAACGGCGCAGGGCTGGCCAAAGACCTCGTCCGCTCGGTCGTCATCCCCGACGTGGAGCCGGGCCTCCGCTTCCGCACACAGGGCCTCTACCTGGCAGCGCAGGGCGCCCTGAGCCTGCCGTTAGAGAGCGTAAACGTCCGTCAGGCCGCGCTTTCCATCGAGCAGGTCTACCCGAACAACGTCGTGCATTACCTTCGGGACTCCAGCGATGCCCTCTGCCGCACGGTGCACGAGCAGAAGCTCGCCTTCGCCCAGAAGCCGAACGAGCGTCAGGTGACCGACCTCGACCTTCGCAAGCTGCTGGGCGCCAACGCCCGCGGCCTCTTCCGCGCTACCGTCCTCACCCACGACATTCGCTGGGGCCATACCGAGAGCCACCTGTTCCTGATCACCGACCTCGCCCTCACCGTCAAACGGTCGGAGCGCGACCTCCTCGTGTGGGTGAACACGCTCTCGACGGCGCAGCCGGTGGCTGGCGCTGCCATCGCCGTGCTCTCGAGGGCCAACCAGCAGGTCCTCAGCGGCACGTCAGACGCCAACGGCCTCGCACACTTCACGGCGGTGGACTGGTCGCCCGACAAGCAGCCCTACGCGGTTGCGGCCACGAAGGGCGACGACACGGGCATCGTGCAAGTGGAGGAGACGCGGCTGGATGACTCGGACCTCGATACCGGCGGCCGCCCGTACCTCGCCGAGGGCTACGAGGCGTTCGTCTACAGCGACCGCGGCATCTACCGCCCCGGCAGCGCGGTCGTCCTGAGGGCGCTCGTCCGCGATGCGAACCAGGCGCCGGGCAAGGCGTTCCCCGTTCAGTTCCGCATCCAGCGCCCCGATGGGCGCGTCTACAAGACGCTGGCCGCCAAGCTGAGTGGCTGGGGCAGCGCCGAGGTGACGCTCGACGTGCCGCCGCATGCCCTCACCGGCCGCTACGCGGTTGATCTGCGCCTCCCAGGCAACGAGGCGCCGCTCGGCTCGCACACCTTCCAGGTGGAGGAGTTCATGCCCGACCGCATGAAGGTGGCCATCGAGGCGCCTGAGGGCCGACGGCGGGGCGGCGAGAAGTTGGCCTTCACCGTGAAGGCCACTCACCTCTTCGGCGCGCCTGCGGCGGGCCGCCAGGTTGAGGCTCGTTGCGAGTTCCGGCCCGCCGACTTCAGCCATCCGTCCTTCGCCGGCTACCGCTTCGCCGACAGCGGCAGGAAGTTCGCCCCCGCCGTCGAGAAGCTGGGCGAGGCCACGCTCGACGCCGGCGGCGAGAGCGCCTTCGTGGCGCAGATTCCGGAGGGAATGACGCCGCCGTCGGCGGCCACGGCGCTCCTGGTCGCCAGTGTGAGCGAACTGGGAGGCCGCGCCGTCACCGCCACCGCCGAAGTGGCCGTGGACTGCTGGCCCCACTACATCGGACTCGCCAGGACGAACAAGGAGCACGCGCGGCCGGGGGCCTCGGAGCGGCTGCTCGTCGCCGCAGTGAAGCCCGACGGCTCGCCCCTGCCGTCCCTTCGGCTCGAGGGCGCCGCCTACCGGGCCATCTGGAACACGGTGCTCAAGCTCCAGGGGAACTCGTACCGCTTCGTCTCGGAACGCGAGGAGGCGGTCGTGGGGCCTCTTGTCTGCACGATCGCGAATGGCCGTGGCGAGGTGGCCTTCACACCGCCCGATGTGGGCGAGTACACCGTGCGCCTGGCCGACAAGGCGAGTGGGGCCTCCGCCGACATCTCCTTCTACTGTGCAGGCGAGGGCGACGTGCCCTGGACGCTGGAGAAGCCCTCCCGCGTGGAACTCGCCGCCGATAAGCGGGCCTACGCCCCCGGCGACACGGCGCGTATTCTGGTGAAGGCACCCTTCGCGGGCACCGCGCTCCTCACCGTCGAGACCGACCGCATCCACCTGGCGCGCGTGCTGCCAATGGAGAAAAACACCGCCGAGTTCACTTTCCCGGTCACCGCGATGCTCGGCCCCAACGCCTACTGCTCGGCCACCGTAATTCGCAGGGCCGCGCCCAACAGCCCGTGGGTGGTCCACCGCGCCTACGGGGCCGTGCCCGTGCTGCTGGACAACGCCTCGCGACAACTCAAGGTCGAGGTGACGAGTCCCGAGGAGACTCGGCCCGGCCAGCCGCTGCGCGTGGCGCTGCGCGTGAGCGATGCCAGCGGCGCGGGCCGCAAGGCCGAGGTCACCCTCGCCGCCGTGGACGAGGGCATCTGCCAGCTCACGCGGTACCAGACGCCCGACCCCTGGGCGTTCTTCTTCGCAAAGCGGCGTCTCGGCGTCGGAACGTCCGACATCTATTCACTGTTGATGCCCGAGCCCGAGGCGAAGAAGGTCGGGGCGGATTCCGCGCCCGGCGGCGACGGCGGCGAGGAGTACGACCCCAGGCTGCTCAACCCCGTGAGTGTCGAGCGCGTCAAACAGGTCGCCCTCTGGCGCTCAGGCATCGAGACGGGCGACGATGGCAAGGCCGAGGTCGTGCTCGATGTGCCCCAATTCACCGGCCAGCTCCGCTTGATGGCCGTGGCGGCCTCGGCCAGCGAGTTCGGCGCCGCCGAGCGGCCGGCGCGGGTCAGGCAGCCCCTGATGCTTCAAGCCTCGTTCCCCAGGTTCCTCGCGCCGGGCGACGAGTTCGTTGTGCCGGTCACCATCTTCAACAACACGCCCGCGGGCGGCGACGTGCAGCTTGCCGTCGAGGCCGCGGGCGGCCTCGAGGTCGGCTCCGATGCGCCCCGCCAGGCTGCCGTCGGGCAAGGCCGCCAGGCGACCGTTGCCTTCACCGTCAGAGCGCCTCACGCGCCCGGCGCCGCATCGCTCACCATCCGCGCGCGCCTGGGCGACGAGGCGGCCGTCGAGACTGTCGAGCTTCCCATCCGCCCGCCCACGACGCTGCGGTTCGAGTCTGGCAGCGGTTCGGTGCCGGCGGGCCAGGCGGGGGAGTTCACCCTGCCCGGGGACTGGCTCAAGGGCACGGCGCGCTACTGGCTCTCGTTCTCGGGCCTGCCCACGCTCAAGCTGGCCTCCAGCCTGCGCTACCTGCTGCGCTACCCCTACGGGTGCATCGAGCAGACCACCTCCGCCGCCTTCCCCCTGCTCTACCTAGGCGACGTGGCGAGACTCGCCGAGCCGAGCCTAGAGGGCGAGGCCATCGAGCCGATGGTCCAGGCGGGCATTGACCGCGTGTTCTCGATGCAGACCTATGCCGGCGGCTTCGGCGGCTGGCCGGGCTACAGCGAGGTCTACCCCTGGGGCAGCGTCTACGCCACGCACTTCCTGGTCGAGGCCGCCAAGGCCGGCTACGATGTGCCGAAGGACAACCTGGAGGCCGCGCTGAGCTACCTCGGCGACCTCCTCGTCAACGACCGCGGCGCCGAGGCCCCCCTGCCCGTCAAGACCTACGCCTGCCTCGTCCTCGCCCAGGCGGGCAAGCCGAACCGCTCCTGGACCCTTCGCCTCCACGAGCAGCGCGACGAGTTGCCGGCCTACTCGCGCTTCCAGCTCGCCACGGCCCTCGCGCTGATGAGGGAAGACCGGTTGGCGCGCGACCTGCTGCGCGCGGCCGCCCTGACGCCCGTCGAGAAGCGGCGTGATACCGGCGACCTGCTGCACTCCTCGGCCCGCGAGGCGGCCATCCTGCTCTCGGTCTACCTCGATCTCCAGGAGAACGACCCGAACGTGCCGCTACTCGTGAAGCGCCTGGCCGACTCGATGTCCGACGGCCGCTGGAGCACCACGCAAGAAAACGCCTTCTGCCTGCTGGCGATGGGCAAGTACGCCCGGCGGCTCGGCGCGGGCAAGGCCGACTTCAGGGCGGAGATCACCGCGGGCGGCAAGCCGCTCGCCAGTGTCAGCAGCGCGGCGCCCGCGCTCCTCAAGCCCAGCGACATCGGCGGCCAGCCGGTCCGAGTCGCCGTCCAGGGCACCGGCACCCTCTACTACTACTGGGGGGCCGAGGGAATCGCCGCCAGGGAGACCCTCCAGGAACGCGACACCAGCCTGAAGGTCCGCCGCCGCTTCCTCTCGCGCGGCGGGGCGGAACTCGACCCCCGCCAGCTCCGCCAGGGCGACATCGTCATCGTGGAGCTCACCGTGGATAATGGAGTGGCCGTCAAGAATCTGGTCGTCAACGACCTGCTGCCCGCCGGCTTCGAGATCGAGAACCCCAGGCTCGCCACCAGCGACTCTCAGGACGAAGCCGAGCCGCTGGAGCCCAAGGCGCTGATGACGCCGGACGCGGGCACCGAGAACGACGCGGCGCCGGCGGTTGTCGCGCCCCTGCCCCAACGCCCGCGGCCGTTGAATCCTGACCGCGTCGAGATGCGCGACGACCGCCTGATCCTCTTCGCCGATCTCGCCTCGCCCGGCCTCTGGCACCACCGCTACGTCGTGCGGGCCATCACCTGCGGGCGCTTCAAGCTGCCCGCACTCAACGCCTTCTGCATGTACAATCCCGACATTTGCAGCATCTACGGGGCGGGCACCATCGAGGTCATTGGGAAGCGATGACGGGCACTCCTCCGCACAGGCCGCGCAGAGGGCGCCGGCGGGCGTGCATCGCCCTCCTGGCCGCGCTAGTGGCACCGAAGCTGGCCTTCGTGGCGCTCGACGTCCTGTTCCCGTTCCCACAGCGCCACCTCGATCGCCTCGCCAGCCCCACAGCGGCCCCGCGCGTGCTCGACCGCGCGGGGAACGTGCTCCAGGCGTTCGTCGCCGCCGACGACTCCTGGTCGTTCCCCGTGCCACTGAGCGAGATGAGCCCACACCTGGCCGAGGCCACAATAGCGGTGGAGGACGGGCGCTTCCGGAGCCACCGCGGCGTGGACGCGCTGGCGGTCGCTCGCGCCGCGTGGTCGAACCTCGCGCGCCTGCGCACCGTGTCGGGCGCCTCCACGATCACCATGCAGACGGTTCGCCTGCTCGAGCCGCGCCGCCGCACGCTCGCGGCGAAGCTCATCGAGGCGTTCCGTGCCCTCCAGCTCGAAGAGCTTCGAGCCAAGGACGAGATTCTCGCGGGCTACCTGAACCTGGCGCCGTATGGCGGCAACTTCACGGGCGCCGAGGCCGCCTCGCTCGCCTACTTCGGCAAGCACGCGCGCGACCTCACGCTGGCCGAGGCCGCGCTGCTAGCCGGCCTGCCCCAGGCCCCCTCGCGTCTGCGCCCCGACCGCTTCCCCGATCGGGCGCGGGCGCGCCGGGAGGCCGTTCTCCGCCGCATGCTCTCGCGCGGCGCGATCCGCTCCGAGGCATTCGAGCTGGCCAACCGGGAGCCTAGTGTCGCGCAGCGCGTGCCCTTCCCCTGTGCGGCGCCGCACTGGGTCCAGCTCGTGCGCCAGCGCTTCCCGGGCCGGGCCACTCTGCACACCACGCTCGACCCGCAGACTCAGCACGTTGCCGCGACAGCTCTCCGCGAGGCCGTCGCCGCGGTGGACGGCGCGGGCATCTCGAACGGCGCCGCTGTGGTGCTTGAGAACGAAACCGGCGCCGTGCGGGCCCTCGTTGGCTCATGCGATTTCCTCGCAGAGCAGGATGGCCAAGTGAACGGGGCCACGGCGCCGCGCTCGCCCGGCTCAGCCTTGAAGCCGTTCACCTACGCCCTCGCTTTCGAGCGGGGCCTGTGCACCCCCGACGCCATCCTGGCCGATGTGCCGGCCAGCTACACGGGCTATGAGCCCGAGAACTACGACCACACCTGCCGCGGCCCGGTCCCCGCGCGCGAGGCCCTGGCCGCCTCGCTTAACATTCCGGCGGTCCGCCTCGCGCGCGAGGTGGGCCACCAAAGTCTGTTCTCTTTCCTCAAGCAACTGGGCTTCACCACCCTCACCCGCGATGCCGACCACTACGGTCTCGCCCTCACGCTCGGCTCGGTGGAGGTGACGCTGCTCGACCTCACCAGCGCCTACGCGGCCCTGGCCCGCCTCGGCGTGTGCCGCGAGCCGCGCCTCCTCGAGACCGAGCCGGTCTCCGAGGGGCGGCGCGTGTTATCGGACGGGGCCGCGTGGCTGGTCCTGGAGGCCCTCTCGGACGCGCGCCGGCTCGGCCTCGGGCCCCGCTGGGAACCGGCAGAGGGCCTGCCGCGCCTGGCCTGGAAGACCGGCACCTCGCACGGCCACCGCGACGCCTGGACGGTGGCCTGCACGCCCCGCCACACAGTGGGCGTGTGGCTGGGCAACTTCTCGGGACGCCCCGCGCGGGAGCTCGTAGGCGTCCAGGCAGCGGCGCCGGTGGCGGCGCGAATCCTCGACTGGATCGAGGCCGGCCGTCCTTCCCAGCCGTTCGCGAGGCCCGAGTGCGTGCAACTTGCGGCCCTTTGCGCCGTGAGCGGCATGCGGGCAGGCCCTCACTGCCCAGCGGCCACCCAGGGTCTCACCCTTCGAACGAGTGGCGTCGCCGGCGTTTGCTCAGTGCACGTGCCGGTGAAGGTGGATGCCACCACGGGCGTGCGCCTGTGCCCGCGGTGCGCCGGCAACCACGCGAGCGCGGCCCGTGTGGCGGAATGCTGGCCGCCGGAGCTGGCCGCATGGCTGCGGCATCACGGCCGGGGCGGGAACCTGCCGCCGCCCCACAACCCTGCGTGCGCGAGCGTCGCCTCGGCCGACACCCCGCCACGCGTCCTCTCCCCCGTGCCTGGGCAGACCTATGTGTTGCTCGCTGATGCGCCGCATCAGCGGTTGACGCTCAGGGCCGCGAGCCGCGCGGGCACGCTCTACTGGTTTGTCAATGGCGTCCTGGTGGCCGCGGGCGCTCCGCTCGAGCCCGCCTTCTGGCCACTCCGCCCCGGCACCCATACCATCACCTGCGCCGACGATGCCGGGCTGGGCACGTCGCTCACCATCGCCGTGAGATAGCGGGCGTGGAGCTACCCGCGGTCTGCGAGCAGCCGGCGGTAGAGCTCGTCGAGGCGGGCGACCATCGTCTGCCAGCGGAAGCGATCCCTGCACAGCTCGCGGCCGCGCGCAGCCATGGCGGCGGCCTGCTCGGGCCGCTCGATGATCTCGCACAGCGATGCCACCAGGCCCTCCACCGACTGGGGCGGCACCAGATAGCCGGTCTCGCCGGGACGCACCACCTCGCGTGCGCCGTCCACGTCGAACGACACGACGGGCTTGCCGGCCAGCAGGGCCTGCGGGAGCACGCGCGCCAGGCCCTCGCGCAGCGAGGCGTGCACCAGCGCATCCATCGCCGAAATGCAGGCCGGCACCTGGCTCGACGGCACGAGGCCGGCGAACGTGATCGCATCGCGCACGCCCAGCCGCAGGGCCTGCGCCTCGAGCGCCTCGCGGAGAATGCCATCGC
Organism: Planctomycetota bacterium; assembly: GCA_035384565.1. Lineage (NCBI taxonomy): Bacteria > Pseudomonadati > Planctomycetota > Planctomycetota bacterium. The sequence goes on from DAOOIT010000027.1 coordinate 19,737, forward strand.
CGACGAAGAGGAAGCGGACGTTCGGATGGGCCTCTCGAACGCGCCTCGCGGCCTCGAGCACGTACTCGTAGCCCTTGAGCTCGAAGAGGCGGGCAACCTTGCCGACGACGAACTCGTCGTCCCCGAAGCCCAGACGGCTGCGCATCGCGCGGCGGTGCACATCGCATTCGAGGAACGCTTCGGTCTCCATGCCGCTGTAGATGGTGGTGAACTTCGGGCGGTCGGCCACGCCAGCGGCCGCGGCCTGCTCGGCCATCGCATCGGCCACGCAAACGAGGGCGTTGCTCCACCGAGCCGCTTTGCGCTCCAGCCACGCGTAGAGGCGATTCCGCCAGCCCTTCTCATAGGGGTGGAACGGCAGGCCGTGGATCGTGTGGACGGTGATGGGCACGCGCTCGGCATGGGCGGCGTAGCGGCCCAGGATGCCTGCCTTGGAGCTGTGGGTGTGGACGATCTGCGGGCGGAGCTGCCGGAGGATGCGACGCAGGGCGCGGACCGAGGCGAAGTCGCGCAGCGGATGGATGGCTCGCCGCATCTGGGGCACGAGGATCACCTGGAGCCCCAGGCGCTCGGCCTCGCTGAGCAGTTCGCCCTCAGGGCCGAGGGCCGGGCCGGTGACCAGCGTGACGTCGTAGTCGGGGTTCTCGTGCAGGCCGCGGCAGGTGAGCAGCGTGTTCTCCTGGGCGCCGCCCAGGATCATGCGCGTGATGATGTGCACGATGCGGATGCGCGAATCGCTCACTCGTAGTCCACCTGCATCAGGCACAGGCCCCTGGCGGGCGCGGTCCTGCCTGCCCGCGTGCGGTCGCGCGACTCCAGGAGGCGAGTCACGTCCTCCGGGGGACGTTTGCCCGAGCCTACCTCGAGCAGCGTGCCGACCATGGCTCGCACCATGTTGTAGAGGAAGCCGTTGGCGGCGACATAGTAGTCGAGGCGCTCGCCTGCCTCGACGAGCTCGCTGCGGCTGACCGTGCGCACGGTGCCCTCGCCGGCCGAGTGGGACTCGAAGACCGCGAAGTCGTGTTCGCCGAGGAATAGCGCCGCGGCCTGTCGCATCGCCGCCACGTCGAGCGGGAACCGATGCCAGTGCACAAAGGCGGCCCCCACGGCGGGCCGCACGGGGCGGCGCACGATGCGGTAGCGGTAGGTCTTGCACTTCGCCGAGTAGCGCGCGTGGAAGTCGGCCGGCGCGTCTTCGGCCCGCAGCACCGCGATGTCGTCGGGCACGTGGGCGTTGATCGCATGGGGCAGCCGTTCGGCGGCGAGGCGCGTGCTCGTGCGGAAGTTGGCCACTTGCCCGAGGGCGTGCACGCCGGCATCGGTGCGGCCCGATCCGCAAAGCGTCACCTCGTGCCCGACCACCTGGGCGATCCCCTCTTCGAGCGTCTGCTGGATGGTGGAGGCATTGGCCTGGCGCTGCCAGCCGTGGTAGCGGGTGCCGTCGTACTCGATGAGCAACTTGATGTTGCGCCCAAGCTCGTGGCTGGTCATGGCGTCTCACGCGACCGAGAGCCTCCCTACGCTATGATAGGGGTCGGCGGCAGCCGGGTCAAGGCGCGGCGTCTTGCGCGTCCGGGCGACGAGCGGTATACTCTCGGAGGGTCGCGCCCCCCGTTGAGGTGTACCGCCCATGCCCGAGCCGCCCCCTGCATCGTCGCGCCGCTTCCCCCTGTGGGAAACCGTGGCGATCTTCCTCGCCATCGCCTCGCTGTGGCCTGCCTACATCCTGAAGTGGGAGGGGCCGGGCTGGCGCGTCCTGAGCTATGTCATGCTGGCCGTGATGGCCGCGGTGTTCGTGCGGCGGCTGCTCGCCTTCGAGCGGCTCAAGGACGAGGCGGACACGAGGCGCCAACGGGCCGCCGGCGAGCAGGGGCGGACACGTCTGCCCTGGGAGCCCCCGACGGGTGCTCCGTGAACTGTGAGGCCGAATGTGCGGGATCTGCGGCATCCTCCATCGCACTGAGACGCCGGTCTCGCGCGACACGCTGCGGGCGATGATCGCGCGCCTGCGCCATCGCGGCCCCGACGACGCCGGCACCTTCATTCGGGGCGACTTGCCGGCCGACCAGGCCGCGGGTCCGAAGCCTCAGGCCCCAGTCCGCAATCCGCAATCCGCAGTCGGCAATCTCGGCCTCGGCATGACTCGCCTCTCGATCATTGACGTGATGGGCGGCCACCAGCCGATGGCCAACGAGGACGGCTCGGTGTGGGTCGTTCTCAACGGCGAGATCTACAACTTCCGCGAGCTGAAGAACGAGTTGCTCGAACGCGGCCACCTCTTCCGCTCGCACGCCGACACTGAAGTCATCGTGCACCTCTATGAGGAGATGGGCGAGCGCGTCGTCGAGCGACTCCACGGGATGTTCGCCTTCGCGGTGTGGGACGAGCGCCGCGTGCAACTGCTCCTCGCCCGCGACCGCCTGGGCAAGAAGCCGCTGGTCTACAGCGACGACGGCTCGCGCCTGGCCTTCGCCTCCGAGCTCCAGGCCCTGCTCGAGGCCCCGGGCGTTCCTCGAGCCGTCTCACCCGAAGCGCTTGACCTCTATCTCACCTATCAGTATGTTCCCGCGCCGCTCACCATCTACGAGGGCATCCGCAAGCTGCTGCCCGCCCACTACCTCGTGGCCTCGAAGGATGGCACCCGCATCGAACGCTACTGGAACCTGCCGACCGAGACGCAGGAAACACCCGCTTCGGCGGCCGAGCTGCGAAACCTGCTCGACCAGGCGGTGAGACGGCGCCTCATAAGCGATGTGCCCCTCGGCGCCTTCCTCAGCGGCGGCATTGATTCGAGCATCGTCGTGGGCCTGATGGCCCGCCACCAGCGGGAGCCGGTCAAGACCTTCTCCATCGGCTTCGGCCACACGAAGTACGACGAACTGAATTATGCGCGCCTCGCCGCCAAGCGCTTCGGGACCGACCACCACGAGTTCGTGGTGGAGCCGAAGGCCATCGAGGTCCTGCCGCTCCTCGTCCGCCATTATGGAGAACCGTTCGCCGATTCGTCAGCCATCCCGACCTACTACCTCGCGCAGAAGACGCGAGAGCACGTGACCGTGGCGCTTTCGGGCGACGGCGGCGACGAGGGCTTCGGCGGCTACGAGCGCTACGCGGCGATGGCCCTCGGGGCAAGATACGACGCGTTGCCGCGCCCGCTGAGGAGCGCGGTGGGCGGGCTCGCCCGGGCGCTCTTCGGCCGGGCCTCGACCGCCGAACCCAAGATGCGCGGCCGCAGACTCCGCCGGTTTGTCGAGGGACTCTCCCGCTCACAGGTCGAGCGCTACATCGAGTGGATCGCCTACTTCAAGCCGTCTGAGAGGCCCGGACTCTATACCGCCGACTTCGCCGTGCGGCTGGGCGGCCACGACGCGGCCCGCTATCTGGCGGCGGAGTTTGACAAGGTGTCGCTCCTCGATGCCGCTGCCGCCACGGCCCGCGTGGACGCCGCAACCTATCTGCCCAACGATATCCTGACGAAGGTGGACATCGCCAGCATGGCCAACTCTCTGGAGGTCCGCTGCCCGTTTCTCGACCCCGAGGTGATCGGCTTCGGGCTGTCGCTGCCTACGGGGCTCAAGATGGGAAGCTTGGGCACGACGACCAAGAAGTTCCTGCGGGCCGCCTTCGCCGATCTCTTGCCGCCCCCGATCCGGAGGCGGGGCAAGATGGGCTTCGGCGTGCCGATTGCCCACTGGCTGCGCAGCGAATTGCGCGACTACGCCCGAGGCATCCTGCTCTCCCCCGAGTGCCTGGGCCGCGGCTACTTCCGCGAGGAGATGGTGCGTCGCCTCGTCGAGGAGCACCAGACCTGCCGCGCTGACCACGCTGACCGCCTCTGGGCGCTCCTCAGCCTCGAGCTCTGGCACCGCGAGTTCCTGCCGTGAGGCGCGATCCCTGCGTCACGCGGAGGCCAGGACAAGGCTCGCACAGGCGCCGCTCGGGTCGGCGGCATTGACCAGGAGGGTGCCGACCGGGCCGTCCAGCGGCTCGCCGGCCACCAGGCGGACGCCGTCGGGCAATGGGCCATAGGTGGGCAACGCGGCGGGCAGGAAGCGGTCCTCGAGGCAGGCGAGCGCGGCAGCCAGCGATACCGCGCCCCCCGCTCCCATCGCCTCGCCAAGCCAGCCTTTCACAGAGGTGAGCGCGGGCCTCGCCCCGCTGAAGACGGCCCGAATCGCCTCGATCTCCGCGGCGTCGAACGCGGGCGAGCCGCAGCCGATGCCGAGAATCGCGTCCACATCGCCGAAGCGGATGCCCCCACGCGCCAGCGCGTCGCGCATCGAACGAGCCAGGCCGTCGGCCACCGATTCGCCGTGGCACGAGGCCCAGCCGAGCACACGGGCGAGGACGGGAGTGTTCCACTGCCGCGCCGACTCGGCCTCCTCGACGGCGACCACGGCCGCCCCTTCGCCGAGCAACATTCCGCTCGATGCGGGGTCGTAGGGCCGCGGCTCCTGCCCAGGATGCAGCCTGCCGCGCCGGCAATAGGCGTGGAAGACCGGCTCCGAGAGTGATTCGGACCCGCCTGCCAGCAACCGCTTCTCCTTGCCCAGCGCCACGCGCCGGCAGGCGTACTCCACCGCCGCCAGGCCCGACACGTGACCGCTCGTGAGACAGGCATTGAAGCCGCGGAGCTTGAACTCAATCGAGGCCAGGCTGTTGGGCGCGTTCGCGTAGCTGTGGGTGAAGGGCAGCGGGGAGACGAACTTGGGCTTGCCCTCGACCAGCTTCTGCGCGAAGAGCTGGAGCGAATCCATGCAGCCCCACGCCGTGCCCAGGATCAGCCCCACACTCTCGTCGCCTGTCCAATGGGCATCGCGCAGCGCCGTGGCGCAGGCGGCGAGGGCAAAGGCCGAGGTGCGGTCAACGTAGGTCTTCGACGACTCGATGAAGTCGGCAAGCTCCAGGTCGAGCACTTCCGCGCCGAAGCGGCACGGGTAGGCCGAGGCATCGAACGAGGCGAGCTCGCCGAAGCCTGGGCGCCCCTCGCGCAGCGCTGTGCTCAACGCCTCGAGCGACAGCCCGAGCGGTGTGATGCAACCAACGCCCGTGATGACGACGTCACTGCCGTTCATCGGCCCTCCCAGCGTGCGAGCACGATCGCCGAGTTGGTGCCACCGATGCCGTAGGCGTTGCAGAGGGCGACTCGCACGTCGCACGTCCGCGCCTCGTTCGGCACATAGTCCAGGTCGCACTCGGGGTCGGGCGTCTCGTAGTGAATGGTGGGCGGCACGATGCCGGTCTGAAGGGTCCTGATGGTGGCGATGGATTCGAGGGTGCCGGCGGCGCCGCAGGTGTGCCCGATCATGGACTTGTTGGCCGTGATAACGAGGCGTCGGGCGTGGGCGTTGAAGACGGCCTTGATGGCGGCCGTCTCGATCTTGTCGTTATACGGGGTGCCTGTGCCGTGGGCATTGACGTGCTGGACGTCTTCGGGACTGACGCCTGCGTCGTCGAGGGCGCCCTGCATGACGGCGGTGATGCCTCTGCCGCTGGTATCGGGGGCAGTCATGTGGAAGGCGTCATTGTTCATCGCGTGGCCGAGGACTTCGGCATGGATGGCCGCGCCGCGGGCCCTCGCGGCGTCCAGTGCTTCGACGAGGATCACGCCTGCGCCTTCGGAGAAGATTGTGCCCTGGCGGTTCTTGTCGAAGGGACGAACGATCTCGGGCGTGATGGCGCGGAGCGCGCTCAGGCCGCTGTAGGACATCAGGGCCAGTTCGTCGTAGCCGCCGGCGATGGCTCGCTCGCAGCGCCCCTCGCGAATGAGGTCCACGGCGTAGCCGATGGCCGCGACACCCGAGGCGCAGGACAGCGACAGTGTTGCCGCGGGTCCGCGCAGACCCCATCGCCGCGCGGCTGCGATGGCGGCGGCCTGGAAGTCGAACTCGGCGAGCCAGCGGGGGTCGGGCGTTTCGCCGCGAGTCTGGGCGGCCAGCAGCTTCTCGCCGTGCTCGCAGCCGCCGAAGTTCGTGGCCAGCACGATCCCCGCCGAACGGAGTTCTTCCCCTTCGAGCCGTGCATCGGCGAGGGCCTGCTCGATGGCGGCCAGGGCGTACTGCTTCGCTCGGCTCGCCTCGGGGTCGGCGAACGCGAAGCCTCTCACCTCGCCGCCGTTCGTGTTGCGAAAGGGGCTGGCGTCGAAATGCGTGATGGGGCCGACCGCATCGCGCCCCGCGCACAGCCCGGCCCAGAACTCCGCCACGGAGTTGCCGTTGGGGGCGATGGCGCCCAGGCCGGTGATGACGAGGCGGGGGGCAGAAGTAGGCACGTGCAGACCGCCAATAGGACCGATTGGACCGAGAGGACAGGTAGGACAGGCGGCCTACTGCGGACGCACAGGCCTTCATCGTTCCATCGGTCCTATCCGTCCTATCGGTGCCATGCCTATCCTAGCCCCCGCGTTGCCGGCGATCAAGCCGACATCAGCACCCGCTTGAAAATGGCCACGGCGTCGAGCACCTGCTCGCGGGTGACATCGAGATGGGTGACGAGCCGGATGCGGTGCGGAGCGGTGTCGTACATCAGAACGCCGGCCTTCGCCATCGTGTGCTTGAGGGCGGCCGCGGTCATTCCCGTGCGAGAACAGTCGAAGAAGACCATGTTGGTCTCCACCTCGCCGGGGTCGAGGTCGAGGGTGTCAATCTCCGCGAGGCCCTGGGCGAGGAGGCGGGCGTTGGCGTGGTCTTCGGCGAGCCGCTCGACGTTGTGCTGGAGCGCATAGATAGCCGCCGCAGCCAGAATGCCGGCCTGGCGCATCCCGCCGCCGAACACTTTGCGCCAACGGCGCGCCCGCTCGATGAAGTCGCGCGGCCCGGCCACGATGGAGCCCACGGGGCAGCCCAGGCCCTTCGAGAAGCAGAGGGTGGCGGAGTCGCAATGCCGCGTGTAGTCGGTGGGCCTGACTCTCTTCTCGACGCAGGCGTTGAGCAGCCGCGCGCCATCGAGGTGCAGGCGGATGCCGTGACGCCGGGCCACCTCGCCAATGCCGACCACTGTCTCGACGGGGTAGATCGAGCCGCCGCCGCGGTTGTGGGTGTTCTCGATGGCGATGAGCGCCGTGGGGCCGTGATGGACGTTCTTCGGCCGGATCCGCGCTTCGACCTGTTCGGGCGTCATGATGCCTCGCCGTCCGTCCACCGGCGCCACCTGCACGCCGGACAACGCGGCAATGGCCGCGCTCTCGAGGTTGTAGCAGTGGGCGTTCAGGTCCACGATCATTTCGTCGCCCGCCTGGGTCCAGGTCTTGATCGCCACCTGGTTGGCCATCGAGCCCGAGGGGGTGAAGAGCGACGCCTCCATGCCGTAGAGCTCGGCGCACAGTTCCTCGAGCCGGTTGATCGTCGGGTCCTCGCGGGCCACGTCGTCGCCGACCTCGGCGTCGGCCATCGCCTGGCGCATGGCGGGCGAGGGCCTGGTCACGGTGTCGCTGCGCAGGTCAATGGGCAGTTCCATCGCTGGTCCCTTTCACCCCAATACCTGATAAGGCATCCGCGGCTTGCGGACGAAGTAGGTGAGATGCGCCGGGCAGCCGTGGACGCAGTCGGAAGAGCCGAATCCGCGAATCGGTGCGACGGCCCCTGGCCGCCGCTGAATGCTCTGATTGAGTCTGCACTCCTCGCGCCGCTCAGACGGGTAGGGGATGGCAGCCACGAGCGTCGAGGCGGGGAGAGCGAGGAGATGGTCAACGTGCCAGTGCAGTTTCTTGACCCGCCGCTGGTGCCGTGCGATGCGGGCGGCAAGGCCGTTCATCGCGCTGCCGCAGTAGACGTAGTAGCCCTTTCGGAAGCCACAACGCCCGAGCCGCCCAATCGCGGCTTCGCTGGCAGCACCGAGCCGAATCACGAGACAATACGCGCCCCCCGCGGGCTGGTCAGGGCGGATAGGACGTGGCCTGCGCGTCGGCCCGCCAACGGCAGATGTCGTCGTGGTCCTATCGGTCCTATTATCCGTCCTATCGGTCCTACTCATGGCCTCTTGCCGAGCCTCCATGCGCCCTCAGGAATGCCCGGATCATGTCGCACAGGTGGCGCGGGTTGGCGGCCGTGCGATAGCCGGTGGGCAGCGAGCGCAGGAAGCTGGAGCCGTAGTTGCGGGTGAGCACGCGGCGGTCGAGCACCACGACGACGCCACGGTCGGTCTTCGTGCGGATGAGGCGCCCGGCCCCCTGCTTGAAGCGGATGACGGCGCTGGGCAGCGAGTAGTGGCGGAAGGAGCTGAAGCCGCGCGCCTGCACCTCCTCGCACCGCGCCTGGACCACGGGTGCCGTGTGCACCGCGAACGGCAGCTTGGTGATCACCAGGCAGCTCAGCGACTCGCCCGGCACGTCCACCCCCTCCCAGAAGCTGTCAGTGCCAAGGAGCACGGAACCGATGTCGCGGCGGAAGAGGTTCGTGATGCTGCGCCGTTCGCCGTCGAAGCCCTGGCCGAGGACGAGGATGCTCTCGGCCTCGAGGGCCGCCTTGAGCTTGGGGTAGGCGTCGTTGAGCATCGCGTAGGCGGTGAAGAGCCCGAGGCCCCGCCCCTCGCTGGCGCGGAAGATGTCAATGAGGAGGTCGCTTACGTGCGCCGAGAAGTCGCGCTCGGCCGCGTCGGGCTCGGGCAGGAAGTTGGGCACAAGCACGAGCATCTGGCGGTCGTAGTCGAAGGGCGAGCCGACGTCCTCCTCGACGAGCCGCCCCTTCTCCATCTGGTCCAGGCCGATGCGGTCCTTGAGGAACTCGAAGCTGCGGCCGGCCGTGAGCGTGGCCGAGGTGAAGACGATGGTGTCCTTGCGGTCGTAGAGGAGTTCCTTGAGTTTCGGCCCCACGCGCACGGGGGCGGCGGCAACGCGGTACGTGGGCGTCTTGCGGCCGTACTGTTCGATCCAATAGACGAAGCCCTCGTCGCCGGCAGCGACGAGGAAGTCCAGCGCCTCCTGCACCTCGGCCAGACGTCCGTCGAGGCCGCGAAGATCGCAGATGGACTCTGCGCGGTGAGGGAAGTCGCGCTCGGCGAGGAGTTCGAGCCCTTCGGCCAGGCGCTCGAGCTGCTGGCGGAGCTGTGCGAGGGCCGCAACGAGCGTCTTCTTCTCGGCGCCCACGGGGTCCCAGAGCCGCTCGTCGCGGTGCTCGGCGTCGTAGCGCACGCTGTCGCCGCCCTTGCGCGCGGCCTGGAACACGGCCTCAATGGTCTGAAGGAAGACGTCGAGACGGCTCTCCACCTCCTCAATGTCGGCGTAGATTTCCACGATGAAGCGGTCGAGGCGCTGCTCGTCGTCGGTGAGGTGGTGCTCGCGGCCCTTCTTCATTCGGTAGCGGATGCTGGGCAGCAGGCCGCGCTCGGGGGCGTTCTTCTCGCGGCGGAGCAGGCGGCGGAGCAGGCGCAGCACCTCCCACCGGTCGATCTGGCAGCCGAGGTGCTCGGTGGCCGCGTCCTCGAGGTTGTGCGCCTCGTCGAAGACGATGTGGGCGTAGGGCGGAAGCACGGGGCTCTCGATGCCGATCTCGGAGAAGACGACGGCGTGGTTGGCCACGACGATGTCGGCCAGCATGGCCAGGGCGCGGGCCTTCTGGAGGAAGCAGTGGCGCCACTCGCGGCAGTTGGGTCCGCCGCACTCGTCGCCGGCGGAACAGAGCTTGGGCCACAGGTCGCGCTCGCGAAAGGCCAGGAAGCCGGTGCACTCGGCCACGTCGCCCGTCTGGGTGTCGGCGGCCCACACGAGGATGGGCAGCAGGGCCAGGCGCTCGTCCTCGGTGAGTTCGCGCTCGGCCTCCTCGAGAAGGTAGAGCAGCTTGCGGACGCACAGGTAGTTGGCCCGCCCCTTGATCAGGGCGGCCTCGAACTTCGCCGCCAGCGTGCGCTCGAGCAGCGGCAGGTCTTTGAAGAAGAGCTGCTCCTGGAGGTTCTTGGTGTTGGTCGAGACCACGATCTTGTCGCCGTTTGCCACGGCCCAGTGGATGGCGGGCACGAGGTAGGCGATGGACTTTCCGACGCCGATGCCGGCCTCGACGAGCAGGTGCCGCCCCTCGTTGAACGCCTCGGCGACCAGCTCGACCATGCGGGCCTGCTGCGGGCGCAGCTCATAGCCCGGCACGGAGCGCTCGAAGACGCCTCCAGGGCCGAAGAGCCCCACGAGTTGCGGCACGTCGAGCCGCTGGGGCGGCGGGCGCTGGCTGGGGTCGAACTCGCGCCGCGCGCTGCGGCCCTGTTCGATGGTCTCGCTGAAGTCGCCCAGGAGTCGCCGGTAGTTGGGCGCGGCCACGTCGAAGGCCCCGGTCAGCCGCTTCGCCTCCGCGGCGAGGAACAGGTGGCGGGCCGGCCAGTTCGTGAGGCCGGAGACGGCGCTCAGCGCGGCCACGACCTCGAAGGGCAGTTCCTCCAGCCGCTCGAGCAGACGGCGCCACAAGGGCACCAGCACGCGGGCGTCGTCGAGCGCGCGGTGCCGCTCCCCCACCTGGAGGCCCAGGGTGAGCACCATAGTGTCGAGGTCGTGGTGCTCCAACGCGGGGAACAGGATGCGGCTGAGCTCGAGGGTGTCGAACACGGTGTTGCCGAAGAGGCCGTCGGACTTCTCACGCAGGAAGCCGGCATCGAAGGAGGCGTTGTGAGCCACCACCGGGTCGTCGCCGAGGAAGCGCAGGAACTCGCCCAGGACGGCTCGGCTCGGGGGCTGGCGGCGAAGGTCCGCGTCGGTGATCCCCGTGAGCTTCGTGATCGCCAGGGGCAACGGGCGGCCGGGATGGGCCAGGTGCGCGAACTCCTCCTTCACCTCGCCGTCCACCACGCGCACCGCGGCGAACTCGATAATCTCGTTCGTGGGCGCATCGAGGCCGGTCGTCTCGAGGTCCAGGAAGACCAGACGGCGGTACGAGGGATTGCCGACTTGCGACTTGCGATTTGCGATTGCAGACCCGTCCTACCGCATCTTACGTCTCGCGTCTCAGGGCGTCACATCCACCTTGTCTTTGGGCAGGTACTCGCTCTTGATGAACACGGCGTCCATCGGCTCGGCCGTGTCGTTGACGATGTTGTGGACATCGCCTGGCTCCATCCGGAAGGCGTCGCCGACGCGGACGCGGTATTCCTGCCCGTTGACGATCACGAGCGGCGTGCCGCGGGTGAAGTAGAACGTCTCTTCGACCTTTTCGTGGAAGTGGGTGCCGAGCTGCTGGCCGGGGAGGAACCGGAGCACTCCCCAGTCGAGCCGCGGCCCGCGGAAGAGGTACTTCACCCCGTGGTCGCCGTCGCGGCACTGCTTCTCGCCTTCGTTCACGAGTTCCATGGTCGCTGCCTCCTGTCGTGCTCCAAGCCCCATCGCGTCGCAGCAGGCCCTGCGACGCGCACCATTATACGCGATCCCTCGGCGTCGGGAAACACAAAGAGGAGGTTCCGCGCATGCCCCGTCGGTCCTATCGGTCCCATCCGCTCCACTCGTGCATAGGACAGATGGGACCTTTGGGACGGATGGACCGCTGCGATTCCCGGCGGGGCCAAGAAGCAGGGGCCGCCCATGCGGCCCCTGAAGGCGGTTGTGGAAACAGCGGGCGAGAGCTATTCTTCCTCTTCGCCGGCCTTGGCCTTCGCGGCCTTGGCGACGATGACCTCCTGGACGCGCGACGGCACGGGCTCGTAGTGGGAGAACTCCATCGTGTAGCTGCCCTCGCCGCCGGTGATGGAGCGAAGCTGTGTGGAGTAGTTGGAGACTTCGGCCAGGGGCACCTGGGCGCTGATGATCTGCTGGTCGCCCTCGACGCCCATGCCCTGGATGCGGCCACGCCGGCCGCTCAGGTCGCCCGAAATATCGCCGAAGTACTTCGACGGTACCGTGATTTCCATGTTGACGATCGGCTCGAGGAGCTGGGGCTTCGCGCCTTTGAACGCATCGCGGAAGGCCCGCGACGAGGCGATCTTGAACGCCGCCTCCGAGCTGTCCACGTCGTGATACTTGCCGTCGTAAACCGCCACCCGCACGTCCACCACCGGGCAGCCGGCGATGACGCCCTTCGCCATCGTCTCGCGCACGCCCTTCTCCACGGCGGGCACGAACTGCCGCGGGATGGCGCCGCCGTAGATCTCGTCCACGAACTCGAAGTCCTGCCCGCGTTCGAGCGGTTCGACGCGGAGGTGTACTTCGGCGAACTGGCCGCGGCCGCCGGTCTGCTTCTTGTGGCGGTAGGACGCGCTGTTCTTGCCGCCGATGGTCTCCTTGTAGGGGATGCGCGGCTCCTTGAGGTTCATCTCGACCTCGAAGGGCTTGCGGCCGAGCTTGCTCATCACGACGTCGAGGTGCAGGTCGCTCATCCCCGTGATCACCAGCTCGCCGGTCTGCTCGTCGCGGCCTGCGAGGAACGTCTTGTCCTGGCTGGCGATGCGGGAGAGCGCCGTGCTCATGCGCTGCTCGTCGGCGCGCGTCTTCGGCTCGGCCGCGCGCGACACCATCGGCACGGGGAACACGATCGGAGGATACGTCACGGGGTCGCGCTCGTCGCACAGCGTATCCGAGACCTCGAGCGATTCGATCTTGGCGACCACCACGATGTCGCCGGCGACGGCGGAATCCACCTCGACCTGCTCTTTCCCCTGCGGGCGGTAGATGTGGCCCAGCTTGCTGCGCTCGCCGGCGCGGGAGTTGTAAAGCCCGTCCTCGGGCTTGAGCGTGCCGGAGAAGATACGGAGGAAGGCGAGCTTGCCCACGTAGGGGTCGTAGAGGGCCTTGAAGACCTGGGCGGCGAAGGGAGCCTCCTCGGCGGCAGGACGTTCGACGGCCTCCTCGGTGCCGGCCTTCACACAGGCCCGCTGGAGCCCGTCCACGGGCGAAGGCAGCAGCGCCACAATGCCGTCCAGCAGTTCGGGCACGCCGATGCGCCTCTCGGCCGCGCAGCAGAAGATGGGCACCAGAGTGCCCTTGGCCACGGCATGGCTGGCCGCCGCCAGGAGCTCGGCCGGCGCAATCTCCTCGCCCTCGAGGTAGCGCTCCATCAGCGAGTCGTCGGACTCCACGATGGCTTCGCGCAGGGCCTCGGCAGCCGCCTTGACCTCATCCGCCGCATCGGGGGGCGGGTTCAGCGCGCTCACCACGCCGCTGAAGGCCGGCCCGGAGCCGACGGGCAGGTTCACAGGCACGCAGCCCTTGCCGAACGTGGCCTGGATCGCCTCCACCACGGCCTCGAACTTCGCGCCCTCGGAGTCCAGCTTGCTGACCACGATGGCCCGGCCCACCCCCTGTTGCACGGCGCGCTTCCACACGCGCCGCGTGTTCACCTGGATGCCCGCATCCGCGGGAACGACGAGCAGCGCCGTCTCCACGGCCGCGCACGCGCTCACCACCTCGCCGAAGAAGTCGTCGTAGCCGGGCGTGTCAATGAACTGAAGCTGCTTGCCCTTGTGCTTGACGAAGAAGGCCTTGGCATAGATGCTGAAGCGCCGCTCCTTCTCCTCATCATCGAAGTCCACCGCCGAGGTCCCCTCGCGGGGCTTGCCCATGCGGTTGGTCACCCCCGTCTCCAACAGGATCGCCTCGGCGAGCGTGCTCTTGCCCACGGCGCCATGGCCCACGATCGCGAAGTTGCGCAAGTCCGCCGTCTTATGGTCCGCCATTCGGTTCTCCAGGAAGCCATGCCGAGCAGCACGGGAACAAAGGAATAATGTATTATACGCACGCCGCAGGAAATCGCAAGCGGCAAACGCATCGGGGGTGTGGGCAGGAATTGTAGGCGGCTGCGGGAGCTCCGAAGGAGCGAAATAGGATAGCCCAGGGCAACGCCCTGGGAACAAGACCGCCCCGCGGCAGCCCTGACAGGGCGGAATAGGGAGCTTCTATCCCGCCCCTTCAGGGCTGGACCCGTGGAGCCCGCTGAACCCAGGGCGTTGCCCTGGGCTATCCCATGCGAGCCCTTCAGGCTCCAGAGACCATCACCCTGCCTACAATTCCGGCCCACACCCACGCATCGGTGCGCAGGCCGTGGCGGGGACCGGCGGCGGATGCCCGCGCCACGCCCCCCGCGCGGCCCGGCCGTGCGGGGACGAGCCCCCGCGCCCGGCCACGATTCCGGCCCGCATCCCGCACGCCGCATATTGGCTTGCCTCGCGCCGGACTTCCCGGTATACTTTGCAGCGAGCTACAGGACAGGGCCGGCCAGGAGCACAGGAACCGCGATGGCAGTCAACTACGGCGTCTGCGACAAGTGCCACGACCGAGTGCCCTGCTCCCACGACATCCGCGACGGCAAGGTCTACCTCGTCAAAGCCTGCCCGGCCTGCGGCACGACCGAGGGCCTGGTGAGCAACGACCCCGCCACCTGGCAGCGCAAGCGCGAGATCTGGCAGTACGACAGCGCCACGGCCACCCAACACATCTGCCACCTCCAGTGCGAGGGCTGCCGCCACCCGCGCTCGCTCAAGCTCGTCTTCCTCGACCTCACGAACCGCTGCAACATGAACTGCCCCATCTGCGTGGCCAATGCGCCCTGGATGGGCTTCGACTACCACCCCCCCTTTGCGTACTTCGAGAACATGCTCAAGGGCCTGGCCAGGCTCGACCCCAAGCCCGTCATCCACCTCTTCGGCGGCGAGCCCACGCTGCGCGACGACCTCTTCGAGATCGTGGACCTCGCGCACAGCCTCGGCCTGCGCGTCCACCTGGTCACCAACGGCCTGAAGCTGGCCGACGAGGCATTCTGCAAGAAGGTCTGCGACAGGAAGCTGCCCGTCTTCCTCGGCTTCGACGGCCGCGACCCCAGCATCTACCAGCGCATGCGCAAGACCACCGCCTGCTACGAGCCGAAACTCAAGGCCCTCGACAACCTCAAGAAGTTCGCCACCCAGCGCCAGGACGCCATCATGTGCACCGTCGCCCGGCACATCAACGACGCGCACATCGCCGACCTCTTCACCCTGTGCTACGAGCACCGCAACCACATCAAGGCGCTGAACTTCCTGCCCCTCACCGAAACGTGGGAGGCGGGGCGCTTCGAGCCCGACATCTCGACCACCATCGAAGACGTCCAGGAAATCGTCGCTGCCGCCTTCCCCGACGACAAGGTCGAGTTCGCCTCGCTGGGCCTCCAGTTCCACTTCGACCGTGCGCTCTCGTTCTTCCGTTCGGGCGGCGCCCGCACCTTCAACAAGGTGCACCCCAACTGCGAGGCCGCCACGATCTTCATTCCCGATGGCCAGCGCTACCGCCCCATCTCCCACTTCCTCAAGCGGCCCGTCGGCGACCTGGCCGCCGAAGCCGTCAATATCGCCAAGGCGCTCGAGCCCCGGCTCGCCAAGCTCGACTCCGCCCGCGGCCTCTCGCGCCTGCGCGGCAAGCTCATCGTCCTGCGCGCCTTCCTGCCGTTCATCCGCAAGAACGTCCACTTCCGCCGGCTGCTCAAAGGCAGCCCGTGGGCCGTCATCCCGCGCCTGCTCGGCGGCCTCATCCTCGGCAAGACCCTCTACGACCAGCTCGCCCGCCACACCTGGATCGGCGACCGCCTCACCAGCATCATCCTGCCCTTCGAGGAAATCCACTCCATCGAGAGCGAGCGCATGGAAATGTGCGCCGCCGGCTTCGCCTACGAGGACACCGAGACGGGCGAGGCGCGCACCGTCCCCGCCTGCGTCTGGTGGCTCTACAACAAGCCGCTCCTCCAGAGCATCATGGCCAAGTACAGCCCCGCCGGCGGCAGCTAGAGGCCGTGGATACAATGGGTGTGATGGACGCACCGGGCCGCCCGCCATCTCGCCCATCTTGTCCATAGCCTCCATCTGGCGACAAGCGGGGCGAAGGGAGGCTGCGCGAGGGATCTGGGGCCAGCGCGCGTCCATACTTGCTCACCCCTATGGGGGGGAGATGAGCAAGTATGGATAGAAGGGCGAGAATGGACGATTCTCGCCCTTCCGGCCATACCGGGCGTGTCCGGACGATGAGCAAGTATGGGCGGAGGGCCGAGAACGGGCGATTGGAGGGCACCCGGGGCGGAGCGAAGGTTTCGAGCTGCGACGTGGCCAGGGCCCCGATCCTGCCTGGCGGCAGGCAGCCGCGGCGTAGCGGTCCCGCGTGGATTTCCGCACAGACCCTAGAGTTGCTCGAGGCGCTCGTTGAAGGTCGCCCAGCCGGCGCGGTAGGCGTCGAGCCACGCGGGGTTGGGGTCCACGGGGGCCTTGAAGCGGATGAGTTGGGCGACAGCGTGGCCGACGCCGTATCGCCCCTTGATGCCGCGTTGCTTGCGCCGGTGGCTCTCGAGGGCGGCGAGAGCGGTGACGGCGGCGCCGAGGGCGGGGCCTTCGTCGGATTCGAGGCGCTCGAGGCGGCGGCCGAGCACGGTGGCCAGTATCTCGCACATCAGGTCGCTGCGGGCGATGCCGCCCGAGACGGTGATGCGGGTGATCGTCTGCCCGGCCTGCTCGTGCTCCTCGACGCCGCGCCGGATGAGGTAGGCGATGGCTTCGAGGCTGGCGCGGAACTTGACGCCGGCGGATGCATCCGTGGGGCCGAACCAGCGGAGGCCCGCCTTGGCGGCATCCACGCCGAGCGACGGCTCGGGGGCGACGAAGGGCATGACGGCCACGCCGTTGCAGCCGGGGGGGCAGGCGCGGGCGGCGTCGCCGAGGGCCTTCCAGTCGGGCTTCGCGCCCACGACCTGGTCGAGGAACTGGGCGCCGTTGTTGTAGCAGCGCATGTAGAGGAACGGCCCCCAGTTGAGGGCCATGACGTCGAGGTTGCCGCGGGCGGGGAGCTGCTTCGAGGAGGAGTTGACGACGGCGGAGTTGCCGAGGATGACCGCCATCTGGCCGCTGTCCACGGCCCCGCCGCCGACGAGGCCGGCCTGCTGGTCGTCGGAGGTGGGGAAGAGGAGCGGGCGGCGGCGCGGGTCAATGCCCGCCTCGAGGGCCACGTGCTGGGCGAGCGGGCCGAGGGGGATGAAGTGGTGGATGATTCTGGGGAGTTGCTTCCAGGCGAGCGCGCGGTAAGCGGGCGATTCGAGGGCGTCGAGCATGGCCTTGCACCACTTGCGGCGGCGAAGGTCCATGAGCCCCGTAGAGGCCGCGGCGGAGACGCTGGTGACGTCGTAGTTGCCGGTGAGGAAGCCGGCGGAGAGTGGGCCGTGGGGCAGGATGCGCCAGGTGCGGCGCCAGTCGGTCTCGCTGAGTTTGGCCTCGTCCTTGACAAGGTGGCTGAGGCTGTAGCGGATGGCCCAGGGGCCGCCGATGAGCTGGCGGACGCGGTCCTGCCCGCCGAGGCGTTCGAGGCCGAGGGCGTTGTATTTCGCCAGGCTGTGGTCGTTCCAGCAGATGGCGCGGCGCACCTGCACGATGTCGCGGTCAATGCGGCCGGCCGTGTGATGGGTGGCGGAGATGCCGCCGGCGGCCCAGTCGGCGAGGCGGCCGAGCTCGCGGAGGCGTGCGGCGATGGCGCGGGTGCTGGCGCGGGCCTGGCCTTCGAGCTGCATGAGGTTCAGTTCCGAGATGCCCTCCTCGTCGCCCTCGCGCCAGAGGTCGGTGGGCAGGCGCACTTCGGCCAACACGCGGCCGGCCAGGTCGAACGCCAGGCACTTGACCGCCCCGGTGCTGAAGTCCCAGCCGGTGATCACGGTGGTCGGCTTCACACAGCGCAGTGCCGTTGCCATGTCGGTCGTCTCCACAAGGCACGGGTGCTAGAAGAAACCATGCTCGCGTAGCATGCCTTCGGACAGTGCGGCGTCGTGCCCGAGCTGGCGGGCGACGTAGCGGGCCAGGATGTCCACCTCGACGTTCACGGGGTCGCCCGGGCCTTTCGTGCCCAGGGTGGTTCCGCCCAGGGTGTAGGGGATGAGGGCGACGGCGAAGGCGTCGGGCGTCACATCCACGAGCGTCAGGCTCACGCCGTCCACGGCTACCGAGCCTTTGGCGGCCATGAACTTGGTCAGTTCGCGGGGCACGGCGACGCGGAGCACAGTTTGCGCGGGCAGGGTGTCCTTCGCGCGGATGGTGCCCACGGCGTCCACGTGCCCGGCCACGAAGTGGC
The DNA here is from genome assembly GCA_035384565.1 of Planctomycetota bacterium. Classification (NCBI taxonomy): domain Bacteria; kingdom Pseudomonadati; phylum Planctomycetota; species Planctomycetota bacterium. Next base: position 37,708 of record DAOOIT010000027.1, read on the forward strand.
CGCCGAGGCGGTCGCCCACGCGGAGCGAACGCTCGATGTTCACGTGCTGTCCCGGCGACAGGGCGGCCAGGTTAGTGCGGCCGATGGTCTCGCCGATGGCGTCGAAGGAGGCGCGGCTGCCGTCGAGCGCGGCTACGGTGAGGCACACGCCGTTGATGGCGATGCTATCGCCCAGGCGCGTGCCCTCGGCCAGGCGGCCCAGGTCAATGACCAGCCGCCAGGCGGCGCCGCGCCGGAGTGCGACAACCGGGCACATGGCCTCGACAATGCCGGTGAACATCTCGCGCGCTCCTCCGCGTCTTCGGCGGCCATTCTAGCCCGCGATGCGCGCCCTGTCAACCTCCAGCCGGGGGGCGGCTCGGTGGTTGACACTCTCCACCCGGCGGAGTAGAATCACCTGTGCAGCGGGAGGAACGCAAGGAGGACCGGGCCGCATGGCGGATTCGACACCCAAGCGAGACCCTGCGTCGAAGAGCGGCGCGGGCAGTCAGCCTGCGCCCGGTACGCCCCCGAAGGCAGACGAGCCGAAACGCTCGCCAGGAGCCGCCCCGCGGCCGGCGCCGGGGGCCAAGGGCCCATCAGCGCCAGCCTCGCCGAAGCAGGGCGATGCCGGGCCCGCGCCGCAGGGCGCCACGCGGCAGGAGCCGGGCGCCAAGCCTCGGCCGACAGGCGCTCCGGCCAAGCCCGCGGCGAGGCCCAGGCTCGGGCCCAACTGGAACGAGGTGCTCGCGGCGCCGCAGGAGCCGGGGCCTGTCTGGGCGGCACGCGGCAAGCTGGACTGGCGACGCTATGCGCCGCCCGTGCTCATCACGTTGGCGGTGTTGTGCGTCGCCTACACGCTCTACAGTTGCCTCCGACGCGACACGCCCGACGTCATCAGCAGCGAGGAGCAGATTCGATTCTACCGGGAGCAGATCGAGGGCGCATCGCCCATGGGCCGCCTCGCGGCGGTGCAGAGCCTCGCGGAGACAGGCGACGAGGCATTCATCCCCCTCATCCGCAAGCGGCTGGAGGACGAGGCGGGCGAGGTCGCAGGCGCCGCCTGCCTGGCCCTGGCCAAGCTGGGCGACCGCAAGGCGCTGCCCGCGATCCGCTCGATGCTCGACGCCAAGGCCCCCGAGGCCGTGGCCGGCGCGTGCCTCGCCTTGGCCGAGTTCGGCGACCAGGAGTCCGCCGAGAGCATCGCAGCCGTTCTCAAGCGCGACCAGCCGCCTGCCGTCGTGGGCGCGGCGCAAGCCCTGGCCAAGCTCGGCTACAAGGCGGCAGCGGAACCCCTCATCGGGCTCCTGAAGTCCAGGAACCTATCGGTCCGCGTCGCCGCGGTGGAGGTCCTGGGTCAATTGGGCAATCAGGCGGCCGTGAAGCCCCTCGAGGGCCTGCTCGAGGCCCCTGCGGATGGGCTGGAGCCCGAGCCTCCCGAAGAGGAGGTCACCCGGCTGAAGGAGGCCATCCGCGCCACGCTCGGCAAGCTGGGCGTCGAGGCGCCCACGCCGACGCCGCCCTCGCCCGAGCCCCCCAAGACGGCGCCGGAGGCCCCGACCACGGCCACGCCGCTCGGCGAGTGACCGCCGAAGCCACGGGGCATCCCGCTTGACTCCCCTCCGGGGCCGCGATATAATCCGGCTTGGAACCTGCCCCGTGGTTGGCGATAGGACACCGGCTTGCACGAGCCCAAACGCGATGAGTTGACCGTTCGCCAGGAACGTGTGATCCTGGTGGGCGCTCTCCTGCCTGGGGAGGACCACGGCGGCGAGGCCCCGCTGGACGAATTGCAGCGTCTGGCGGAGACGGCCGGCGCTCGCGTGGCCGGCCGCCTGACCCAGAAGCTCCCTCACATTGACCCCCGCACCTATATCGGCCAGGGCAAGGCCGAGGAACTGCGCGACCTGTGCCTGGCCGAGGACGCCGACGCCGTGCTGTGCGACCACGACCTCAGCCCCGCCCAGGTGCGCAACCTCGAACGCGTGACCGAGGCCAAAGTGCTCGACCGCAGCGAGGTGATCCTCGACATCTTCGCCACCCGGGCCAAGAGCCGCCAAGCCAAGGTGCAGGTGGAACTGGCCCAACTCGAGTACACGCTGCCGCGGCTCACACGGATGTGGAGCCATCTCGACCGCCTCGGCGCCGGCATCGGCACCCGCGGCCCGGGCGAACGCCAGCTCGAAACCGACCGCCGCGTGATCACCCGCCGCATGGCCCACATGCGCCGCGAGTTGGCCGACATCGCCAGCCGCAAGGTGCGCGAATCCGCCGCGCGAAGCGGCGAGTTCAGAGTCTGCCTCGTCGGCTACACCAACGCGGGAAAGAGCACGCTGCTCAACGCCCTCACCGGCACCAACGACGCCTTCGTCGAGGACCGCCTCTTCGCCACGCTGGACACGAAGACGCGGACCTGGGAACTCGACGGCAGCCACCGCGCGCTGCTGAGCGACACGGTGGGCTTCATCCGCCGCCTGCCGCACCACCTGGTCGCCTCGTTCCACGCCACGCTGGAGGAGGCGATTGACGCCGACCTGCTGATCCACGTGATTGATGTGAGCCACCGCGACTGCGTGCACCAGGCCGAAGTGGTGCGGCAGGTGCTCGAAGAGATCGGCTGCGGCGCCCACATGGTGCTCAACGCCTTCAACAAGTGCGACGTCGCCCTGCCCACGGTGGAGGCCGACCTCCTCGCGGCATCGCTGCCCGACCACGTGCGCATCTCGGCGCTGCGCGGGGACGGACTCGGCGAGCTGCGGGCCCGCGTGCTGCACCTCATCGCCCAGCGCGAGACGCGCGTGACGGTGCGCGCCCACTGCGGCAACGGCCGCCTCCTCGCGCTCCTGCACGAGCTGGCCAACGTGCTGGCCAGCTCCAGCGAGGATGAGCAGGTGACGCTCGAGGCCCGCGTCGAGCCCCGCCACCTGCCGGCCCTCCGGGGCGCCGCGGGGCCGAGCGACGCGATCATCGTCCATCCCGCCGCCCCCTTGCACGCCGCAGCGGGAAAGGCCTGAGCACCATGCTGCGCCGCACACTCCTGCTCGCTCTCGTGGCCCTCGCCGCCCATGCAGCCGCGCCACGCCCGGAGGCCGACCCGCCCGCGAAGGCCGAAGCCAAGCTTCAGCAGACCAGCACCGCGCACTTCGACGTGCAGTTCACCGTGCCGCCCAACGTGGCCAAGGCCTACGCGGCTCTGTGCGAGAGGGCCTATTCGCGCTTCTGCGACCTCTTCGACGTGCCCGGCGGCGAGGCCGTGTGGGAGGGCAAGTGCCAGGTCTTCCTCTTCGCCACGCGCGAGCAGTTCATGAGCTTCGCCGCCGCCACCGCGGGGCCGGGCACGGCCCTCTCGGGCGGCTTCGCCAGCCCGACCAAGAAGAACCCCACGATCGTCATGCCCCTGTACGGCCAGGACCGCGTGCACCTGGAGCAGGTGCTCATCCACGAGATGAGCCACGTTTTCCTCCAACTCTACCGCAAGGAGGTGCAGTTGCCCACCTGGCTGCACGAGGGGTGCGCGCAGTTCTTCGAGTTCCTTCACCAGCCGGGCGACTCGCGCGTGAAGCAGTGGCGGCCGCTCGTCAAAGCCCTGGTGTCGGCGGGCAAGGAGCGGCCGCTCCGCGAGTTCTGGGTCACGGCGTTCCCGCCCGTGGACCGCGCAGGCTACGCGCAGGCCTGGAGCCTCATCCACTGTCTCTCGCAGCACCCGCGCACGAAGGGCAAGATCGGCAAGTTCGTGCTCAAGCTCAAGGAGCTGGCGCCCGAGCGGCCGGGCTTCGTTCACATCCAGTCGGAGGCCGACCTCAAGCGCGTCCTCCAGGAGGCCGCCGACAAGGCGTTCCAACTCCAGTCCGATGCCTTCGAGCAGGTCTTCGGCATGCCCGTCGCCGATTTCGAGCGCGTCTGGAAGCAGTTCGTCCTCGCCACCTACTGAGCGCCACAGCAGATGCGCATCGCCTTCCTCGGCACGCCCGACTTTGCGGTTCCTTCGCTCGAGGCCCTGCTCGGGGCGGGGCACGAGATCGTCTGCGTGGCTACGCAGCCCGACCGCCCGAGCGGCCGGCACGCCCTGCTCACGGCCCCGCCGGTTAAGCGGGTCGCCCTCGCCTACGGGCTGCCCGTGCTCCAGACTGCAAACGTCAACGAGCGCGCCTTCGTGGCGGCCCTGGCCGAGCGGGCGCCCGAGGCCATCGTGGTCGCGGCCTTTGGCCAGAAGCTGCGGCGGCGCGTTCTCGCCCTCCCCCGGCTCGGCTGCCTCAACGTTCACGCCTCGCTCCTGCCGCGGCATCGGGGAGCCGCGCCCGTCGCCCACGCCATCCTGGCCGGCGACGCCGAAACGGGCGTGACCATCATGCGCATGAACGAGCGGGTGGATGCCGGCGACATCCTCGCCCAGGAGGCAACGCCGATTGGCCCGCGCGAGACCACGGGCGACCTGACCGCCCGGCTCGCCAGCCTGGGCGCCGGCCTCCTCGTGAGGACCCTCTCCGCCATCGCCGCGGGCACGGCGCACCCGATCCCCCAGGACCCGTCCCTCGCCACCCGCGCGCCGGCGCTCGACAAGGCCGACGGGGTCATCCCCTGGGATCGCCCTGCAGCTTACCTCGCCCGCTTCGTGCGGGCCATGGCCCCGTGGCCGGGGGCGTTCACCTTCATGCGACGACCCGGCAAGCCGCCGCTGAGGCTCGTCGTCCACGAGGCCGAGCCCCTGGAGGGGCCGGCGGCCCCTCCAGGGGAGGTCGCCATTGCCGAGGGCGATTGCCTCGTGGTGGGCACTGGCCACGCCCTCCTGCGTCTCCTCACCCTTCAACCCGCCGGCGGGCGCACCATGTCCGCCTCCGACTTCCTCCGCGGCCACCGCGTCGCCGTCGGCGACCGCTTCGGCAAGCCCGACTGAGAGCGCCACGCGGGCTCACCCGCTCGGCAGGGATGCGGGGTCGGCCCACTCGACGCTCTCGATGATGTTGCCCATGATGCGGGAGCCGATGGAGGCGAACCGCAGGGGGTTGTCGGTGACGAAGTACCGATGGGCGGGCGAGGTGGCGCTGGCGCGCCGCAGGCCGAGCCGGCCGAGGGTGTCGGCGGCGGCGCGGGCGGTCTCCTCGGCCGAATCCACAATGGTGACGGCGCGGCCCAGGACCCCACGCAGGGCGTCCTTGAGCAGCGGGTAGTGGGTGCAGCCGAGCACCACCGTGTCCACGCCGAACTCGATGAGCGGCCGCAGGTACTCCTTGGCGGCGAGGCGCACGATGGGGTCGTCGCACCCGCGCCCCTCCTCCACGAGCGGCACGAGGAGCGGGCAGGCGCGGTCCACCAGCGCGATGGCGGGGTCGAGGGCGCGGATGCACTCGACATAGGCCCGGCTGCGGATGGTGGCCTCGGTGCCGATGATGCCGACCCGGCGGTTGCGGGTGGCAGCGGCCGCGGCGCGGGCGCCGGGCTCGACCACGCCGAGGATCGGCACATCGAACGCCTCGCGCAGGCGCGGCAGCGCGGCGGCCGAGGCAGTGTTGCAGGCGATGACCAGCAGCTTGGGCTCGTGGCGCAGCAGGAAGCGGCAGCACTGCTCGGAAAAGGCGGTGATGGTGGGCGGCGACTTGATGCCGTAGGGCACGCGGGCCGTGTCGCCGAAGTAGAGCAGGTCCTCGTCGGGCAGAGCGCGGGCCACCTCGCGCATCACGGTGAGGCCGCCGAGGCCCGAGTCGAAGATGCCGATGGGCGAGGCGCGGTCAGGCACAGGAGTCTTCTCCACGGCAGCCGGGCGCGGAGGACGCGCTCACTTGTTCCCCTTGCGGTAGGCGTCAATCCCCTCGGCGATGGCCCTGGCCACGCGCTGGCGGTAGGCCGTGGTGCGCAGGGCCTGCTCCTCGGCGCGATTCGTCAGGAAGCCGATCTCCACCAGGGTCGCCGGCACCTTCGAGTAGCGCAGCACCTTGTAGTCGGCGCCGCGCACGTTGCGCACGGTGAGCCCTTCGCGCTCGCAGGCGCGCTCGATGGCTTGCGCCAGCTCGACGCCTTCGCGGCGGGTGGCCGCGGAAGCGGCCGACCACGAGCCGTACCAGTAGAAGATCTCCAGCCCTTTGTACGACGCATTCGCGATGGCGTTCGCGTGAATCGCCACGAAGAGGTCGGCCCCCTTCCGCGTGGCCACGGCGGGGCGGTCCTCCAACTCCACGAAATAGTCGCCGTCACGCGTCAGCACCGTGTCGAATCCGCGCGCCCGCAGCTCCTGGGCGAGCAACTGCGCGGTGGGCAGCACGATGTCCTTCTCCACAAGGCCCCAGCGGCTCACAGCGCCCGGGTCCTTGCCGCCGTGGCCGGGGTCAATGCACACGCGGCCGACCGTGCGCGGCCTGGAGGGCTCGACCGGCCGTTCCGTGGGGCGCTCGACGACCACCGGGCCGGGCTCCGGCCCCGCCGTGCGCAGGTAGCGCTCCACATCCCGCGCGAACCATCGCGGCACGTAGACACGCCCGTAGCGCAGCACCACCTCGTCGCCGAGTTCGACCGACCGAGCTCCTAGCGCAGCGACCTCGATGCCCGGCGCCACGGCTACCCGACGTTCGCCGACCCGCAGCGTGAAGACGCCCGCCAGATCGTCGAAGCTGACCTGCGCGCCCAACTGGCGCGCCAGGTCGTTGAGGCATGTGTACCGATAGGTGCTGGGCACGGGGGCCATGGCCACCACCACCGCACTCGGCCGCTCGGCCACCACGAGGCCGCCTTGCCGCGCGACGGCGACGCCCTGCCCCACAAGCCATGCCAGGACGAGGAACAGGAGCCGCACGTCTCGGTTCGGTAGTGGTCTCAAGGGCTGCCTCGGTTGCTCTCGCGCTGCCGGCCCGAGGGACACGAGATGGCTGGACACAGGGCGGGGATAAGAGGGGGACCGCGCGGACAAGGCGCCACGGGGACTCGCGTCGCCGCCTGTCCTGCGGCGCTCTCCCTCTGACCGGCAATCTTAGCGGCATTCGCCCGCGCTGTCAAGGTCAGAAAAACGTGAGGGCACCACCGGCTTCGCACGTGCGGGCGGCTTGACTCGCCCCATGAGGAAGCCTATGATACTGCGGTTCCGTATGCCATCCGGCCACCCGCGGCCTCCCTGGAGGTTCCCATGAGACTGCGTGCTGTTCTGCTCCTCGGCGTCTTGTGGATAGCCCTTGCGGCCCAGGCAGGCGGCCTGCCGGCGCAGTACCTTGCGGCGAATGAGATCCGGCGAGGGATGACCGGCTACGGCCTCTCGGTGTTCCAGGGCACAAGGATCGAGCGATTCGATGTCGAGGTGATCGGCGTGCTGCGCAACGCGATGCCGAAGCAGGACATCGTAATCTGCCGCATGAGCGGCGCAGGGCTGGAGAAGACGGGCATCATCGCGGGCATGAGCGGCAGCCCGATCTACCTCAAGGTGGGCAACGACTTCAAGATGGCGGGCGCCGTGGCCTACGGCTGGTCATTCCCCAAGGAGCCGATCTGCGGCGTCACGCCCATCGAGAACATGTACCAGGCGCTCGTGTCTCCCGTGCCGGAGAAGGCGGCGGCCGCCCCGCCCGCGGCCCCCGGCGGCCAGCTCGACGGGCCGCTCGTGCTCGGCGACCGGTCGTTTGGCGAGGTGCGCCTGGCCAGCGCGCCGCCAAGCTGGGAGCAGGTGGCCGGCGGTTCGGCCACGCTCAGCCGCCTCCAGACGCCCCTCTACGTGGCCGGCCTGAGCGGCCCGGCCCTCGAACTGGCGCGCCGCGAGTTCGAGCCGCTCGGCTTCGTGCTCGCGCAGGGCGGCGCCGCCGGCGCGGCCGACGCCCCCGAGGGCCTGAAGCTCGAGCCCGGCTCGGCCCTCGCCGTGCGCTTCGCCGAGGGCGACGTCGAGATGAGCGGCATCGGCACCTGCACCGACGTGGTGGGCGACTCGATCCTCGGCTTCGGGCACCCGATGTTCGGCGAGGGACGCGTGAGCGTGCCCATGGCCACCGCCGTGGTGCAGTTCTCGTTCCCCAGCCTGATGCGCTCGATGAAGCTGGCGAGCGCCGCCAGGACAGTGGGCCGGCTCACCGCGGACATGCAGGCGGCCGTGGTGGGCAAGGTGGGCGCGCCGCCCAGAATGATCGCCATCGAGACCCGGCTCACACGGGCCGACATGCAGGGCCCAGAGGTCTATCGCGGACGGCTGATTGACCACCCGCGCCTGACCTCGCGCATCGCGGGCATGTTCCTCGCCAACGCGCTGCTCGTGCGCGGCGACCTGCCGCGCGAGAACACGCTCCAGTTCAAGGCGACGATCCAGCTCTCCAAGCGGCCGCCCATCGTCGTGGACAATACGTACTCCGGGCTCTCGAGCATGACCTCGCTCCTGGGCGCGCTCAACGACGTGGTGAACCCCCTCGCCGCCCTGGGCAACAACGAGTTCGGCGCCGTAGAGGTCGAGAAGATCACGGCTGACCTCCAGGTGGCCGCCGAGGCCACGGTGGCGCGCGTCGAGGCCGTGAGGCTCGAGAACAACGAGTGCCGGCCCGGCGACACACTGCGCGCCCTGGCCACCATCCGCCCGCACAAGAGAGACCCCTTCGTCCAGGCCATCGAGCTGAAACTCCCGGCCGACTTCCCGCCCGGCAGCGCCAGCGTGATGGTGTGCGACGCCCAGATGCACGAGCGCCTCGAGCGCCAGGAGGCCCCTCACCGCTACCAGCCGCGTGACCTCGATCACCTGGTGGAGATTCTCCGCGAGCAGACCCCCCAGCGCCGCCTCTACATCCGCCTGAAGCTGCCCGACCGCGGCATCGCCAGCCGCGGCGTCGAGCTGCCCTCGCTGCCCGCCTCGATGTTCTCCGTCATCGGCTCCCCCAGGGCCACGGGGCTGACGGTCACAGGCAAGTCCCTTTCGGCCTTCGCCGAGACACCCTTCGTACTGGCCGGCAGCCACATGTTGCCGCTCGTGGTGAAGCCCCCGCGGAGGCCCTGAGGGATGGCCGACTTGCGGCTTGCGATTCTCGATCTCCGATCTGCGACCTGCAATTTCACAAGGAAGCCAAAGGCATGAAGAAGAAGCTGGTCCTCGCCGCTGTGGTCGCGATGCTCGCCGCCGCCGCCTGGGCCGTGCCGGTGGAGAGATGGGTGCAGACGACATCAAGCGACTTCGACGCCGGCGACGCCCAGGGCGTGAGCGTGCTGACCCTGGGCCAACTCGTCCTGGCACCTGAGCTCAAACCCCTGCTGAAGGACCCCGTGCCCCACGTGTGGGCGCTCGCCGCCGATCCCAAAGGCACCCTCTACGCGGCCACAGGCACGGAGCCCAGAGTCCTCCGCATCAGCGGCGGCAAGGCGGAGCCCTTCTTCACCTCGCCCGAGAAGACCGACCTCGCAATCCTCGCTGTCGCCGTAGCGCCCGACGGCGCGGTCTACGCAGCGGCCGCCCCGTCCGGCGTCCTCTACCGCATCGCGCCTGACGGCAAGGCCGAGGCCTACTACAAGGCCGACGGCCCCTACATCTGGGCGCTCGCCGTCGCCCCCAACGGCGCGGTCTACGCCGGCACCGGCCCAGAGGGCAAGGTGCTGCGCATCGCGGGCAAGGACAAGGCCGACACCCTGCTCAAGGCCGGCTCGCGCCACATCCTCAGCCTGGCCCTCGCCGCCGACGGCTCCGTCTATGCGGGGAGCGACAGGGACGGCTTCCTCTACCACGTGAGCGCGAAGGGCGAGAGCCGCGTGGCTTACGACGCCGAGGGCGATGACATTCGCGCCCTGGCCTTCGACGCCCAGGGACGCCTCTACTTCGCCACAGCCGGCGCCTCGCGCGGCGCCGCCGCGGCCTCAACCGCCACGCCCTCCACCGCGGCCCGCACCTTCACCATGTCAGGCCACGGCAACCCGAGCGACACCGGCTCGGGCGGCGACGCATTGGCGGGCCAGACGCCGCCACCGAGCGGCGCCACCGCCGCACCCTCAGCGAAGCCGAGCGGCGGCAACGCCATCTATCGCCTGATGCCCAGCGGCGACGTGGCCCGCGTGGCGAGCGTGGCCGGCGCCGCCTTCTACTCGCTCCTGTGGCACAACGGCCGCCTTTACGCCGGCACCGGCAACGACGGCAAGCTCTATTGCGTCGAGGGCACCCAGGTGGCCCGCGTGGCCAACCTCGACGGCTCGCAGATCACGGCTCTGCTCGCCGTTGAAGGCCGCCTGCTCGCCGCCACGGCCAACTCGGGCCAGGTCTACCAGGTCGCCGCCGACCACGTGGCGCAGGGCACCCTGGTCTCCAAAGTGCAGGACACTGAATCGCACTCGCGCTGGGGCACGGCATCCTGGGACGCCCGCACGCCCAAGGGCACGAGCGTCACCCTCGCCACCCGCACGGGCAACACCGCCACGCCCGACGAGACGTGGAGCCCGTGGTCCGACGAGCTGACCCGTGCCGAGGGCGACCGCATCACCAGCCCGTCGGCACGCTTCATTCAGTATCGCGCCACGCTCAAGACCTCGCGGCCGGCCGACACCCCCGTGCTCGACGAGGTCATCCTCTCCTACGCCCAGAACAACCGCCGCCCGACCTTCAGCCAGGTGCAGATTCAAACCGCGCCCAAGCCGCGCCGCATGATGCCCATGCCCACGCCGCAGCCCGGCCAGATGGGCATGCAGCCGCCCATGCCCGTCCAGCCCGCGCCCTCGCAAAGCAGCAAAGCGCAGACGCCCCCCTCCCCTCGCGGGCCTTTCGCCGAAACCATCCGCATCTCGTGGCAGGCCACCGACCCGAATAAGGACGACCTTGTCTTCGCCGTCTACTTCCGCGGCGAGGACGAGAGGACCTGGAAGAAGCTCCAGGACAAGCTGAGCGCGGCCTATTACGACTGGGACACCCACGCCGTACCCGACGGGCTCTACCGCATCCGGGTCGTCGCCAGCGACTCGCCCACGAATCCCCCCGGCGAAGCCGAGGAGGGCGAGAAGATCACCGAGGCGTTCCTCGTGGACAACACGCCGCCCACCGTGGCCGGCCTCGCCATCCGCATCGCCAAGGACAAGTCGCTCACCGTCACCGCCAAGTGCAGCGACGCCGGCACCGGCCTCGCCGAAGGCGAGTACTCGATTGACGGCGGCGACTGGACCAGCATCGCTCCCGCGGACGGGATTTTCGACAGCCAAGGCGAGGCACTCGACTTCAAGGTTCCGGCCCTCGAAAAGGGCGAGCACACCCTCGTCGTCCGCGTCAAGGATCAGGCCGAGAACTCCGGCGCGGCCAAGGTCGTCTTCACGGTGGACTGAGCGATGCCGCGCATCATCACCGTGTTCGGCGCCAGCAGCGCCCGCCCCGGCAGCGCCGAGTACGACGAGGCTCTGCGCCTCGGCCGCCTGCTCGCCCAGGCCGGCTTCGCCGTCTGCAACGGCGGCTACGGCGGCACGATGGAGGCGTCCGCACGCGGCGCACGCGAGGCCGGTGGTCACACGATCGGCATCACCAACGCCCTCTTCGACCCCCGCGCCGCCAACCGCTATATTGCCGACGAGCGCAAGGCCCCCGACTTCTACGAGCGTCTCCGCCGCCTGTTGGAGTTGGGCGAAGCCTACGTCTGCCTTCGCGGCAGCGTAGGCACCCTCACCGAATTCGCCCTCGCCTGGACTCTCCTCCAGACCGGCTCCCTCTCCCCCCGCCCCTTCATCTGCGTGGGGCCGGCCTGGCGCGCCGTCCTCGACGCCTACCGCGCGCACCTCCCCGTCCGACCCAAGGACCTCGCCCTCATCACCCTCGCGGACACGGTCGAGGACGCGGTCAGCGTGATTCGCGGGACCCTACCGTGTCCGTCGGTCCTGTGAACCCCGGCCCGCCGGCCGCGACATAGCCGTGGCTGGCGCCGCTGGCATCGGGGCTGACCCAGAAGGCGTAGAGGCTGCCGCCCTTGAGGTGGAAGCGGAAGCGCATGGGCTTGCCGCTGAGCGATGAGAGGTCGTCGGCGCCTTTCCAGGACACGGCAGCAAGTGTCTTGTCGCAGGAGAGAGGCACGCAGTTGTCGGCGATGAAGGGGGCGACGGGCTTGCCGTCTTCGCCCAGCACCTCGGCGCGGAACTCGCCCTTCGGGCAGGCGAGGTTGACGAAGAGGTGCTTGCCCTTGAAGCGCACGGGCCGAGTGGTGAGGGTGCCGCCCTCCTCAGCGGCGTCCATCGAGGCGAAGCCGTCGCGGCGCAGGAAGGCCAGGCCAGTCGCCGCATCGGCGTCCCACTGCCCCTTCGGCTTGGCGCGGCCGCTGAAGTAGAAGTAGAGCCTGTCGCCCACGACAAGACAGCCGCCGCCGACGGACTGCACGTTGCCCAGGTTCCACGCGCCCTCGGTCTCATTGACCTCGAGGAAGCGGGTGCGGTCGGGCCGGCTCCAGTGGAAGCCGTCGCGCGAGTAGCCGAGGAGCACTTCGTTGCGCTTCTGCATGCTCAAACGCCCACAGTCGCCATTGTTCGGCCCCTGCCAGATGACGAAGAGGCCGAGCAGGAGGCTCTCGTACGGTGTGGCGTCGAGGTTGTAGAGCTGGGGGGCCAGCCCTTTCCATTGCTCGTTGGGGTTGCGCGGGTCGTCTTTCTCGCCCGACACCCAGTTGACGCGGGCCGTGGCGACCCTGGCCAAGGCAGCACGGGGGTCTGGGTCCTCGGTGTAGGCGCGGGCGCGGCCGCCCCAGTTGATGCGCTCGCTGATGACCCACACCTGGCGGAACGGGTTGTAGAAGACGGTCGTGCGGTCGCCGCCGATGGCCTGCGAGGCCACGGGCTCGCTCCAGCGCAGCCCGTCGGCGCTCACGCGCATGACCAGCTTCCAGCCCTTTCCATCGCTCTCGGTGGCGAAGTATTTGAAGCGCTCCTTCGGGTCCCTAGCGTCGGCGTCCAGCCACACGAGCGTGGTGTCGTGGCGGCGGTTCTCGGGCACGAGGCCGGGCGTGAAGAGCACGTTGGTGCCGGGCTCGATGTCCAGCTTCGGCTTCTCCCAGGCGATGCCGTCCCGGCTCGTGGCGTAGCAGACGGTCGCCAGGTATCCGCCGCAGTACCACATCTTGAACAGCTTGTCTTGCGGGTCGAACCACACGCCGCCGCTGAAGGGCGCCGCGAAGAGGCCGCGGCCCTTGTTCTCCCACGGCTGGTCGGGCCGGACGACGGGGTTATCCCGGCAGTACTCGACGCGGTGGAACACCCGCTTCAGCGTGGTCTGCTGCACCAGGAAGTCGTCCACGAAGAGCTGGCGGCCGACGTCAATGGGAATGACCCCTGGCGGCTGGGCCAGGTACGGCACAGGCATGGGGTCGTTGGGCGGGCGGTCGTACTTCGGCGGCCAGACCTCGGGCAGCACGATGCCGTTGTAGAGCACCTCGGCCCCCGAGGCGCGCAGGGCCGCCACAGCGCCCAGGCCGACCGCGACGAGCCACACGGCGGCTTCTCGCATGGGAATCTCCTTCTGAGCGGGATGGGACCCAAAGGGCTGGTCGGATGCGTCGGACCAGTCTGACCTGCTCGACCTGCATGACGGGTTTCACACGTGGCTCCCCCCCGCACCCCGCTGGAGGCAGGAATGCAGCCGCCGGCCATTCTAGGCCCGCCGCACCGGCCTGTCAACGGGCAGCAACGGTTGACGGAATGGTCTGGCCTGAGTACGATCATCCCCGCATGCGGGCGCCAGACGATGGCCATCTGCCAGACGCCGACACGAGAGGGGATGCCTTGGGCGGAGAGAAGCGCTCGCCGCTGTGGATCGTGATGCTGGTCGAGGCGATGGTGATCGTGGGCGCCATCGTGGCCGGGCTGAGCGCGGGCAACGTGTCCAAACATTTCGGCGAGAACGAAGTCGTCACCTGGTTCTCGGGGCTTCTGCTGGTCGCAACGGGCTGGGTGTCGTTTCGCATCTACCAGGCCCGGCGGCCGTCCATTCATGGCACCTGGTGGCGGTCACCGCAAGCCATCTGGGCGCTCATGGCCGTGGGCTTCGTGTTCCTTGCGGCGGACGACCTGTTCCGGCTGCACGGGCGGACGGACCGCCTGGTGCACCGCTTGCTGCGGATGGAGCCCACGTCGCTCACGGCGCACCTCGACGACGCGTTGGTGGCCCTGTACGGGATCGTGGGGCTCGCGCTACTCATCGCGTGCCGTCGCGAGGTGACCCGCTGCCTTCGCGTGCGACCCCACCTGCTGGCAGGTTTCGTCGTGATGTTCGCCATGGTCGTCGTGGACGTGATGAGCAAGCGGCACAACGACGTCCTTCCATGGCTTCCGGCGCTCACCGACGTCGAACAGGTGACTCGCATCCATAAGTGGCTGACGGTGGCCGAGGATTCGCTGAAGGTCATCGCCGAGGGGCTGTTCCTCGTGGCCTTTCTGGTCGCGCGGCAGAGGGCCGAGGCAGCCGCCGAGCCGTCCCCCTGATCCGACGCTACAGGCGCCGTCCGCCCTCGCGCAGAGGCACCCCCGATGGGCACCCCACACAAGACCCGCCCGACCGAGCCGCAGGCCTGCGATGCGCGCGCGGCGCTTCTCAGCCTGCAACTCGAACTGGCCGAAGCCTATTGCGCGCTCGGCGCCGCGGCAGCCGACGCACGGGTGGGCACGGCCCTGCCGGCCTACGCCGCCGTCCATCGTTCGCCACCCGACACGCCGGAGGGGGCGCCGCGGGTGGCCGAGGCCCTGGGCGCCTTCGGCCGCGCCCTGTGCGATGCCGGGGTGCGCGACCCTGCCATCGCGCCGCAGCTCGATCGCTGCATCGCGCTTCGGGGGCAGATCCTGGAGTTGGAGCAGCCACCCTGCCCTGTCCCCGCGGCCGTGGCCGCCGCGCCTCCCGCGCGCGGACGGGGGGCGTGGGGCCTGGTAGCGGCGCTGGCAGCTCTGGCCCTGCTGGCCGGGGGCGTGGCCGCACTCGTCCGCTCAGGGAGCAAGGGCGCCCCGGGGCTGGCCGAGCCCGAGCCGCTGCTCGTCGCCACCGCTGAGCGCGACCTCGGCCCCACGGGCGGCGCCGTGTCGCTGCCCTCGGGCGCTGCCCTCGTGTTCCCGCCCGATGCCCTGTCCTCACCGACCCGCATCACGGTGAGGGAACTGAAGCCTGCCAGCCCTCTCCCACACGGCCAGCAGCGGGTGATCCTGGACTGTGGCCCCGACGGCGCCCGTTTCGCCCGGCCCGTGCAGTTCCGCATTCCGGCGCCGCCCGGCCACGAGGCAGGGGGTTACACGGCGGCCGGCTATACCGATGCACGCACGGGAGTGCAGCACCTGCTGCCCAGCCGTGTCGAACCAGGGGCCGGAGGGCGGGCCGAACTGGTGTTCGAGACCGACCACTTCTCGCGTTTCTTCGGCCTCTTCGGCGGCACGCTGCCCACCGAGCGCCGGCTTGAGATCCCCTATTACAGCCAGGGCGACTCCCCGTACTGCTGGGCGGCGGCGCTCTACATGGCCCTCCAGGCCATCCGCCCCGACCCTCAGGGCGGCCTCGGCATCCACGGGATCATCGGGCATATGAAAGTGGGCGAGAACGGCATCACGGCGCAGCAGTTCGCCGGCGCGTCGGCCTTCGGCGGCTTCTCGTGGTGGCAGTCGGCCCTCTACCCTCTGGTGCTCAACCGAACAGGCTGCCGCGTGGCCACCCGCTCGTATGGCACGCTGAGCGCCAAGCGCACCATGTTCGACGCCATCAAGAACGACATCGGCGCCAACGGCCACCCCGTGCTCGTGTGGTCGGGGCGCAAGCAGCACGTCTGGCTGGTGGTGGGCTACGACGGCAACCAGGTGATCGTGCATGACCCCGCCCTCGACGAGCCCTATGTGATGGGCCACAACAGTTGGCTCACCAGCTCGGGCCACTCCAGCCACAAGCGGCCCGAGGCCAAGCCGTTCGACGACTCGCTCGGCACCGCCCTGGGCATGGGCGACACCACGCCCGCCAAGACCAAGAGCCGCATCAGCGCCGAGACTGACGAGACGTCCATCGGCGACCTCTGGTACACCATGACCTTCCAAGCCGAGAAGCTCGATCCCGCGGCCCCCAAGATCACCCTGAGCATCCCGTCGCACGGCACCACGCTGCGCTTTGTCGCGCCCGCCACCAAGGCCGCGCCCGAGCGCACCTACCGGTTCCACTGGAGCCCGGAGGCTGCGGACGGCTTCGTGTTCCGGAGAACCGAGGGAGGCAAGGACGCCGGGACGGTAACAACGCTGCCGGGCGACGTCGCGTCCCTCGTGCCCGTCGTGGCGCTCACCAATATGGGGTACGACAAGGCGATCCGCGCGAGCGTCGCCTACCGCATCTACAGCGACCAGAACCGCAAGCACGGCTACTCCACGAGCTTCTCGGCTGATCTGCCCGCGAAGGGGGGCAAGACGGTCACCGCTTCTGGCAGCGAGATCGCCGTGTCGGCCTTCCGCGACCCGGCCAACGACAGGGCCGCCTGCACCTACGTCTTCGACGCCCACGTGCTCTACCGCGCCGACCAGGCGGACCGCGTGCAGTTCCGTTTCACGCTCGGACCCCGCAGCGTCGCCCCGCCCAAAGACACGCCCAAGGCCCCGGCGCCCACCATCGCCATCGAGCCGGTCCCGCCCAAGGCCGTTGGCGATGCCGTGTACCTGAGGGCCATCGTCGGGAACCTCCCGCTCGACGCCGAGTACGAGTGGGACTTCGGCGACGGCGAGCAGGTGCGCACCCGCGACCGCATCGTCACCCACATCTACAAGACCGTGCCCGCGCGCCCCGCCCGAGTGCGCCTGTACGACTCCAAGACCAAGCAACTCCTCGCGCAGGCCGAGTACCCCGTGCCCGTGTCCGTGCCCGCCACCACAACCGGGCGCGCCACCACCCGCTGGGATAACGGAAACGTGCACGAGGTCTTCGACTACATCAAGCCGCACCTGGCGAGCCCGAAGGACCTCGAGCAGTACAAGCTCACGCGCCTTCCCGACAGCGCCGGGGGCGGCATGGTTGCCATCCACGGCAACTACAAGTCCTATTCGCGCAACGGCAAGCTGTACGTCGAGTGCGAGTATCGCAACGGCAAGCCCGTGCCCGGCACCTACCGCGAGTACGACCCCACGGGCAAGGTGATCAAACAGCAGTGAGGCCTGAACCCGCGCCGTTCAGGCCAGGCCTGCCTCGTGCGCCGAACTGGCGGAGGCGTCCTTCCCACGCCAGGCACCAGCGGCTCGGTGCACTTCGCCGCGTTCGTTCGTTCGGGGGTGCGTGTAATCTCCTTCGGTCGGATTTGGGCTTTACTTTTTTGGCCGTTCGGCCGTCGTTTGCAATGGCCTGATCCCTCCGATATAATGCATCTTTCATCGCATCCAAGGCAGGAGACTTCGGGGTGGCCAAGCTGACGAAGCGCGCCGACGACTACGCGCAGTGGTACGTGGAGCTGGTGCAACGGGCCGAACTGGCCGATTACGCGCCCGTGCGCGGCTGCATGGTGATCCGCCCCCACGGCTACGCGATCTGGGAGAACATGCAGCGGGCGCTCGACGGCATGTTCAAGGCCACCGGCCACCAGAACGCCTACTTCCCGCTCTTCATCCCCGAGAGCTTCATCAAGAAGGAGGCGGAACACGTCGAGGGCTTCGCGCCCCACTGTGCCGTCGTGACCCACGGCGGCGGCAAGGAGCTCGAAGAGCCCCTCTACGTCCGCCCCACATCCGAAACCATCATCTGGGCGATGTACAAGCAGTGGATCCAGTCGCACCGCGACCTGCCGCTGCTCATCAATCAGTGGGCCAACGTGGTGCGCTGGGAGATGCGGCCCCGCCTGTTCCTGCGCACCATCGAGTTCCTGTGGCAGGAGGGCCACACGGCCCACGCCACCGAGGCCGAGGCCGAGGAGGAAACCCTCCGCATCCTCGAAATCTACCGCACCTTCGCCGAGGACTACATGGCCGTGCCCGTCGTGCCCGGGCAGAAGACCGAGGCCGAGAAGTTCGCGGGCGCCGTCCGCACCTACTGCATCGAGGCCATGACGCAGGACAAGCGGGCCATCCAGGCCGGCACCTCGCACATGCTGGGCCAGAACTTCGCCAAGGCATTCGACGTGACGTACCAGGACGCCGCGGGCCAGCTCCAGCACGTGTGGGCCACGAGCTGGGGCGTCTCGACCCGCCTCGTCGGCGCGCTCGTGATGGCGCACAGCGACGACCAGGGCCTCGTGCTGCCCCCCAAGCTGGCGCCCATCCACGTGGTTATCGTGCCCATCTACAAGACCGACGACGAGCGCGCCGCCGTGCTCGAGTTCGCGGCCAGCCTGCGCCAGGCGCTGCCCAAGGAACTCGTCGTGCGGCTCGATGACCGCGAGCAGTACAAGCCGGGCTGGAAGTTCAACGAGTGGGAACTCAAGGGCGTGCCCCTGCGAATCGAGGTCGGGCCGCGCGACGTGCAACAGGGCCAGGCCACCTTCGCCCGCCGCGACACGGGCGAGAAGCGCCCTGTGCCGCGCGACGCCGTGGTCGCCGAGGCGCCGGCCACCCTCGCCGCCATCCAGAAGGGCCTGTTCGACAAGGCTCTCGCCTTCCGCCAGGCCAACACCCACGAGGTGAGGACCTACGCGGAGTTCAAAGAGCGCCTCGAGAGCGAAGGCGGCTTCTTCGTGGCCGACTGGGGCGGAACCACCGAGCAGGAGCTTCAGATCCAGGAGGAGACGAAGGCCACCATCCGCTGTATCCCGCGCCAGGGCGGCGAGCCGCAAGGCCCCTGCTTCCTCACCGGCGGCAGGGCCAACGTCCGCGTGATCCTGGCAAAGGCATACTGAACAAGTGAATGCCTGGGGAGGGACTTCTCGGGAGAAGTCCCTCCCCAGCCCCTCTTCAAGAGCTTTCGCATTGGCCACCGCAGTCCTCAAGACCATTGACCTCACGAAGCGCTTCGGGCGGTTCACGGCCGTGGACCGCCTGTGCCTCGAGGTCAATGAGGGCGACGTTTTCGGGTTCCTCGGGCCGAACGGCGCGGGCAAAACGACCACGATGCGCATGATTGTGGGCCTGGTGCGCCCCACCTCGGGGCGCATCGAGGTGAACGGGGTGGACGCTCGCCGCCACTTCCTCGACGCCATCGCGCAGATCGGCTCGTTGGTGGACATTCCGGCGTTCTATCGCCACCTGACGGGCCGGAGCAACCTGTCGCTCCTCGCCCAAGTGGCCGGCGGCGTGCCCAAGGGCCGCGTGGATGAGGTGATCGAGGCCGTAGGCATGCAGAAGGCCTGCCTGAAGAAGGTCAAGACCTACTCCCACGGCATGCTCCAGCGCCTGGCCATCGCCCAGGCGCTCCTCACGCGCCCTCCCCTGCTCATCCTCGACGAGCCGACCACAGGCCTCGACCCCGAGGGCAAGCTCGAATTCCTCCACCTCCTGCGCAGCCTGGCCCGCGACCAGAGGATCACCATCTTCATCTCCAGCCACCTGCTCGAAGAGGTGGAGGAAATCTGCAACCGGGCAGCGATCATCAAGGACGGGCGACTCCTCGTGTGCGGCGAGGTGCGCAGCCTCCTCGCCGAGGAGTTGCGCACGTACCGCACCGTGGTGTCGGACGCGGCCAAGGCCCGCGCCCTTCTCGACGGCCGTCCTTGGGTCCACGGCCTGAGCGTGGAGGGCCGGCGGCTGTTGGTCACGGCCCGACAGGACGACGCCCCCCAGATCGCCGACACACTGGTCAAAGGCGGCGTTGCACTCGAGGAGCTGTCTCCCCAGGCCAAGAGCCTGCGCACGCTGTTCATGGAACTGATGAAGGAATGACGGACGCGAAGTCGCACAATCGAGGGCCTCTGGGCTTGGGCAGCCTGCGGCGGATCGGACGCCTCACGTGGGTGGAGATTCGCAAGCTCGTCTCGCACAAGCTCTTCCCCGCGGCCGTGATCATCACGCTCCTCGTCACCGCGGGCCTCGGGCTGGCGGCCAAGAATTTCACCGAGAGCACAGGCTCCACCGTGCGCTTCTCGAACTACAGCCTGTGGGTGGCCAGCGCCGGCTACGGCCTCCAGGTGAGCGCGCTGCTGCTCACGGCGCTGGGCGCCATGGCGATGTCGAGCGAGGCCACGGGGCGCACCCTCAACACCGTCCTCGCCCGCCCCATTCGCCGCTTCGAGTTCGCAATCGCCAAGGTGCTTTCGCTGGTCTTCGCCACCGTGGCCGTCGTCCTCGCAGCCGCGCTCGCCGCCTGGATCGTCGGGGGAACCGTGCCCGAGAAGCACTCGCTCCCCATCCACCGAGGCGAGCTGGCCCCGCGGCCAGGCGGATTCCCGACGTATGCCGACGTGGTGGACCCGCAATACCCCGACACGGTCATCGCCACACGGGGCGAGGTGATGGGCGAGATTCTCTACGGCTTCATGCTGCTCGTGGTGCCCGTGCTCGCCGGCGTCAGCCTGGGATTCCTCCTCGGCACCCTCATCGAGTCCTCGGGCCTCGCGGTGGGCATCGCCGTGGGCGTCTTCATGACGCTCGAGGCGACCAAGTTCATCCCCGTGTTCGAGGAGTACCTCGGCCGCCTCGCCTTCAACTACCCGATGACCCGCATCACCACCCTCATGCTCGAAGCGGGCAAGGGCACCGTTCCTCAATGGCACGACGCCCTGGTCGGGGTCGGCATCTCGGCCATCTATGTCGCTGTATCGCTCCTCGTGTCCGTCACCCTCTTCTGTCGCAGGGACATCACGCTGTGAGAAACGCGCTCCTCGCCTTGGCGCTCTGGTCCGCTGCCACATGCTTCGCCGGCGCCGTCACCTACCACAGCCTGAACCTCGCGGGCGAGGCCGACAACGGCATTTTCGCCGAGGACCTCACCGGGAACGGCCGCTTCGACCTCATCGGCCTGGCCGCCGGCCGCATCGCCATCTTCCGAGCCGACCCCGCGCAGCAGTCGGGCTACTCGCCCACGCCCGAAGTCCTCATCACCGGCCCCACCGCCTACTTCGCCGACGTCGCCGACGTCGTCCCTGACAAGGGCAAGGAGATTCTCATCCTGACTCCCGACGGGGTCTGGGCCTTCGTTCAGGCCGACGGCCGCTTCAACCCGCGACCCCGCCCTCTCATCCGCTGCGAGACCATCCTCTCCCTCAACACCCTCCGCAGCGGCATCGCCGCCCAGTACCAACCCAACGTCCAAGTGCTGCCCTGGAACTTCGCCTTCGACGCCAACGGCGACGGCCTCGACGACGTGCTCGTGCCCCACGACAAGGGCACCGACGTCTACCTCCAGAAGCCCGCCGGCCAGTTCGCAAAGCCCATCACCCTCAGCCTCTTCCCCATCGTCCACCACTTCGCCGCTCCCGGCCACAAGGCCGACGAGTTCCACCAGACCACCTCCCGCTCCGCACGCCTCCAGATGGTCGTCCCGAGCCTCGAAAGCCGCGACGTCAACGGCGATGGCAAGCCCGACCTAATCTCCGGCCCCTACTGGTTCGCCCAGAAGCTCGATGGCACCTTCGACACCACGGCCGCCCACCTGCCCCCCGACCGTCAGAGCCAGGTCGCCCCCAACATCCGCATCGTGGACATCAATGGCGACAAGAGGCCCGACCGCTTCACCGAAGAGAACGTAATGGACGACCCGCTCAACATCGTCACCCGCGTGCGCGTCTTCCTCGCCGACGCCGCCGGCAGGCTCCCCGAGAACCCCACCCAGGTGATCGTTGACCAGAACGTCCTCATACACACCAACCTGCCGCTCCACGACTTCGACGGCGACGGCTGTCTCGACTTCGCCATGTACAAGACCGACATCACCGTCACCGAAATCGCCAAATGGGTCCGACAGGCCTTTGGGCAGATCGAGGGCAACCTCAACTTCTTCCTCTTCAACCGCGCGGCCAACTGCTACGGCACCCGCCCCGACCGCCGCGTCGCACCATCGTCCTCGAAGCCTATCACCATGCGTTTCAAGGTGGACCTTATGGAGGCGATGATGGGCCTGGTCTGGGAGCGTTACCTCTCCACGATGATGAGGTTCGAGGGCGACTACAACGGCGACGGCCGCCCTGACCTTCTGGTGCGCGAGAAGACCGAGCAGATCTCAATCTACTTCAACACCGGTCGCCGCGATCCTCTCTTCTCCCGTGACCCGGACATCGTGCTCGACAATCTCCCCAACTTCGGGGGCCTCGCCCTAAGTGACCTCAATGCTGATGGTTGCACCGACCTCCTACTCTACTCCGGCAACTACGACCAGGTCATCGCCGTCTACATCTCCCGAAAGAAGTGACGCATGCTCGCAGCGGTCCTGGAAGCCCGTCAGCGCATGGTCGTCCGCCAGGTGCCGGACCCACCACTCATCCCGGGCCACGTCGCCATAGCCCCAAGAGCAGTGGGCATTTGCGGCACAGATCTCCACGTCTACCTCGGCACCATGGAGCACCGCGTCCCCTATCCAGCCATCCTCGGACATGAGCTGGCGGGCACCGTCATCAAGGCGGCCCCCGACGTCACCAGCCTTGCGCCCGGCGCTCCTGTGGCGGTGGATAACGTCCTCTCCTGCGGTCACTGCCCGCGTTGCGCCGAAGGCCAACTCAATGTATGTGAAGCACTTAAGGTGATCGGGATTGACTGCCCAGGGGGCCTCGCCCAACGCCTCGTCGTCCCCGCGCGCCTCGTCTATCCCTACCCCCGCTCGCTCCCGATGCACCAGGGCGTGATGGTTGAGCTCTACTCGATCGCCGTCCACGCATCCCGCAAGACGCAGGTCGAGGCCGGCGACATAGTTACAATCCTCGGTGCCGGCAAGGTCGGCCTCTCGCTCCTTGATGTTCTTCGCCTCTCGCCGGCGCGCCTCCTGATGAGCGTGGACTTGGATGACTCTCGCCTCGCCGTCGCAAGGGAGCTCGGGGCGGACGTCACACTCAACCCTATACGTGACGATGTCTTAGGCGAGGTCAAGCGCCTCACCTCAGGGCGTGGGGCCGACAAGGTCATCGAGGCCGTCGGCCACCCCTCCCCCGTCCCTGGCCAGCCCACCCCGGCAGAGCTCGCCTTCCACCTCGTGCGCTCCGCCGGCCAGATCACCATGATCGGCCAAGGCGAGCAGACCGACTCTGTCTACTGGCGCGAGTTCGTGCTAAAGGAAGCCACGGTAAGGACTTCCAGGCTCAACCTCGGCGACTTCCCAAGGGCGATCGCCCTCCTCGAGGCCGGGCGCCTGCACCCAGACAGGCTCATCACCCACCGCGTGCCCCTCGCCGACGCCCCGCGGGCCTACGCCGACCTCGCCGCCCACACGCCGGGGATGATCAAGGTCGTTGTTGAACTGCCTTGATACGCCGACCCAGCCTGTCGCGCCCGTCGCGACCCGGCCGGGGCGCGGCGGGGCAACTCCGCACTGACCCTAGTCCCAGCTCTTCACGGCGTGGCGACGGTTCTGGTTGTAGGCGTCGCGGATGGCAACGTAGGGGTCGAGGGACATCTTCTTGAAGTCCTCGTACTCCCCAAGGGTGAGCGATGTGCGGTTGATGCGGGAGATGAGGGAGGCGCCGGGCAGGAAAGTGGCAGGGTCGAGCAGGGCGTTGACGAGTGCGCCGACCGTGTCGCGCGGGCAAGAGGGCCCGACGAGCGGCCAGTGCAGGTAGACGCTCATGCCCCATCCCCAGACGCCCAGGGTCTGGCCGAAGTCCTCGTTGCGCATCCTGATCTTGAACCAGTGCTTGGCGGGGTCGAAAAGGCCGAGGAGGCCGACGGTGGTGTTGATGCCGAAGCGCTCGAGCTCGGTGCCCGAGCCCTTGAGGTCGCCCTGGAAGAGGCAGTTGAGGCTGCGGCCGGGCGCGCCCAGGTTGCTGAAAAGGTTGCCAACGCTGACCCGCGCGGGCTGTGGCACGAGGAACTTGTAGCCCCGGGCCACGGGGCGGATGACCCAGTAGTAGAGCTTATCGTTGACGTGGTAGAAGGCGCGGTTCATGCCCTGGTAGGGGTCGCGCAGCGGCGGCACGATCTCGTCGTCGGCGCCATTTTTCTCAAAGGGGTCCACGTCCTCGGCTTCCGCCGGTTCCGCCGCAGCCGCCAGGGCCGGGCTACCGAGCAGCAACAGGGTCGCCAGGAGCATCGGGGACAGGCGCGGGGTGCTCACAGTGCGTTTCCTTTGACCACAGGGGGCGCGGCCTCGTCGGTATCCATCTCGGCGATCTTGGCGCGGAGCTTCTCGATGAACTTCGGGTAGGGCATGCTGTTGAGCATGCTGGCGAACTGGGTGCGGTAGTTGTTCACCAGGCGCACACCTTCGACCGCGACATCGTAGATCAGCCACTCGCTGTCGTACTTCTTCAGGCTGTATTCGAGAGGGACCTCGATGTTCTTGGTGGTGACGATGAGGACCTCCACGCGGGCGTAGTTGCCCTCGATGCGTTCGCCCTTGTACTGGACCTGTTCGCCGGCGTAGCCCTCGATCTTGCTGAGGTAGGTGCGACGGAGGAGCTCGGTGAAGAGCTGGGTGTACTCCTCGCGCTCGGCGGGGGTGCGCGACGCCCAGTGGCGGGCGAGGGTGCGCTGCGACATGTCGGCGAAGTTGAAGCGCTCGTTGATGGCGGCGCAGATTTTCTCGCGGCGCTCGGCCTTGCGCTCGGGGGCCTTGAGCGCCGGGTCCTTCAGAATGGCGAGGAGCTTGTCGGTGCTCTGCTGGACCTGCTGGAGCGGGCCCATCGTGGCGGCGACCGCCCGGGAGACGCCGCCGAACAGGGCGGCCAGCGCCGCGCCCAGGGCTAGGGTAACGGGCAGGGTTGCTCTCACTTGATTCCGCCTCCTGACTGCTGGCTGAAGATGTACTTGGCCACGAGGGCGTAGAGGTCGAGGGCAGGCTCGGTCTCGCGGATCTGCTGGCCCGGGGCCAGATGCACCTCGGAGCCGCCCGGGCTGATGTCCACCAGTGCATCGCCCAGCAGGCCGCGGGTCTTCACCGTGGCGATCGCGTCTTCCTGAATCTTCACGTCGCCCGAGATGCCCAGCACCACGTTGGCCTGGTAGTTCTCGAGCGTGATCTGCCGCACCCGCCCGATGGGCACGCCGGCGATCACCACGGACGCGCCCTTCTTGAGGCTGCCCGCGTCGGCGAAGCGCGCCGTCAGCTCGTAGCTGCCGCTGCCGAGCGCGTCCACGCTCCCGATCCGCACGGTGAAGTAGGCGAACAGCACCAGGGCCGCCACCACGAAGCCGCCCACGATCAGCTCCACGCTCACTTTTCTCATGTTGCGTCCCCTCGGACCCCGCCGCCGCCTTGGGCGCACGTGAAGATCGAACACGCTGTGTGCCTACTATTGGTAGCCGATGAGCCGTTCCATGTCAAGCGGCGGACGGCCCTTGCACGCGGGCAGCGCCCTCGGCTAGAATGGGGGTGCCGCCGCAGCGTCTGCGGCGCGCCGGCCCTCGGGGCGATGGAGAGGACGAAACGGAGCAACGCTTGGCCAGGACGCTCAACCGGCGGCGTTTTCTCGAAGCCACGGGCATCGCGGCCGCGTCGCTGGCCGGGCGAGGGGCAGCGCGCGCCGCCGAGGCGCCGCCCCGCAGGCCGAACGTCGTCTTCCTCTTCACCGATGACCAGCGCGAAGACACCGTGGCCGCCCTGGGCAACCCGCACATCAAGACGCCCAATCTCGATGCGCTGGCGAGGTCGGGCATAGTCTTCCGCAACGCCTACTGCATGGGCGGCTTCAGCGCGGCCGTGTGCCTGCCGAGCCGGATGATGATGCTGCGCGGGCGGGCGTGGTTCTCGGCGCGCAATCTGCCGCCGGGCTTCCCCAACCTGCCCACCGCAATGAACGAGGCCGGCTACGAGACCTGGCACCTCGGCAAGAAGAGCAACACCGACCTCGAGGTCCAGAAGCTCTTCACTCACTCGCACTATCTCGACGACGAGGGCGACCGCAAGAGCGGCTTCCCCTGCAAGGCCCTTGTGGACGGCGCCACGGCATTCCTCAAGACCCGCGACGCGGCGAAGCCTTTCTTCATGTACCTGGCTCCCGGCAATCCACACGACCCGCGCGTGGCCGAAAAGCGGTACCTGGAAATGTACGAGGCCGACAAGATCCCCCTGCCACCCAACTTCGCGCCGTTCCACCCGTTCGACAGCGGAGATCTGCTGATCCGCGACGAGCGGCTGGCCCCCTGGCCCCGCACCGAGGCCGAAGTCCGCAGGCACCTGCACGAGTACTACGCCGTCATCACGGGCATGGACGAGCAGGTCAGGCGCCTCGTCGCTGCACTCAAAGAGGCAGGCGAGTTCGACAACACGATTTTCATCTTCTCTAGCGACCAGGGCATCGCCATCGGAAGCCACGGCCTCATGGGCAAGCAGAACCTCTACGAGCACACCATGGGCGTGCCCCTCTTCTTCAGCGGCCCGGGCGTCCCCCAGGGCAAGACGGTGGACGCCTTCGCCTACCTGTTCGACCTCTTCCCGACGGTGTGCGATCTGGTGGGGGCGACCGTGCCCGAGGGCTTGGACGGTAAGAGCCTGGCGCCCGTCATCCAGGGCAAGGCCGAGAGCGTGCGCGACACAATCTTCCTGGCCTACCTCGGCATCCAGCGCGCCGTGCGCAGGGGCAACTGGAAACTGATCCGTTACCCCCAGGTCAACAGGACCCAGCTCTTCGACCTCGAGGCCGACCCGCATGAGACGCGAGACATGTCGGCCGACCCCGCCCAGGCGACGCGGGTGAAGGAGCTGCTCGCCCTGATGGCCGAGCAGCAGAAGCTCTTTGGCGACACACAACCGCTCGACGTGCCGAACCCGGCTCCAGCCGAGATCACGCTCGACTTTTTTGAGCGCGCCAAGGCCGCCCCAAAGGCCAAGGCGAGGCCAGAGGCGAAGTAGACTAGAATGCGGCGGGACGGGGATGCTCACTCCGCGCTGAACTGAACGCCCTTCGTGTGCGCGTTGAGGGTGAACCGCCCCTCCGCTGCACTGGTGATGGCCTTGCCCCCGATGCGAAGGCGGGTGAAGGTCACGTCCTCGACGAGGTGCTCGGCGTCGAAGCCCTTGATCTCGGATGCGGGCGCGCCCTTGCCGGTGAACTGGACGTCCGTGAAACGGATGCTGCGAATGTGGCCGCGCTTGGTGTCCGTGGCCCACATGTCGTGGCCGATGGCGATGCGGAGCAACTTGTCGCGCGTGGCCTCGACGCGAATGTCCTCGAAGGCGATGTTGCTGACGGTCGCCGAATCCACCATGTAGACGCCCAGCGGCGCGAAGAGCGCGGTCAGCACGTCGCAGTTGCGGAAGGTGACGTCGTGAATGGGCGCCCGCGTCTCATAGGTGACGCCGAGGGCGTAGCCCCAGTCGTTCCAGATGATGCAGCCCTCGGCCAGGATATCGGCGCACTCGCCCTCGGGCCGCGTGGCCTTGACGGCGATGGAGTCGTCGTGGTTGCGGATGAAGCAGTCGCGTATCTCCACCTTGCGGCTGTTCACGGGGTTGATCCCGTCGCTGTTCAGCCGCCCGCTGACGAGCTTGAGGTCGCGAGCCACGACCCGCTCGCTGTTGGCAATGCAGACGTTCCAGTTCGGTGAATCGCGCAGGATGATGCCCTCGACCGTCACGTCCTTCGAGTTAGCGACGAGGATGAGGCTTCGGGCGGCATGGGGCATGTCGCCGCCGTCGAGGATGCCGCGGCCGCGGATGCGGACGTTCGACACCCCGTCGAGATGCAGCGTGGCGCCGCTGTAGTGTTTGAGCCCTGTGCGCTTCGAAAGCTGCGGCTGCTCGTCGGGCAGGATCTGCCCCCGCACCACCGCCCCGCCCGCGATGTAGACCTGCTGCCCGGTCTTGAGCCGCGTGGAGCCGACCTTGTGGACGCCTGGGCCGAAGTACAGTACATTGGGGTCGCCTGGCTTCGGCGCATCAGTTTCCATCGCGTTCGCGAAGAGATGGAGGGCCTGCCTGTCCGAACCGTCGAGCAGTATCGTGAGCTTCCGCGGGCGGTCGAGTGCGAAGCGGATCGTCTGCCCGTCAATCGCCGGCTCGATGCCGAACGAGAGCGGGTGAACCGTCGCCGACTTGAAGGGGCGGGCGGGCGTGACGGCGACTTGCACGACGCCCTCGAAGTCGAAGTAGGCCAGCGAAGCGACCTCCGCCTTGCAGCCCACGTCGTGAGTCCAGATCGAGCCTGGCGGCTTGGCGATCTCCTGACGCACCTTGGCCTGATAGACGAAGACCGGCTGGCTGTTGACGAGAACCTGGTAGTCCGCCGACGCCGGCTCACCCTGGGGGGCGGGATAGATTCGCAGCGTCTCGCCCGCGGTTGCCATCACGCTCATGCTCACTCCAATCCACAGGAGAAGCACCCCGGTCATTCCAGTGTCCACAGGATCCCCCTTCAGGGTTCCGCGTGCAAGCAGGCACGCCCTACGCCTGCTCCTTGACGAAGAAGTCGGCCACCTCACGGAGGCGCGTGGGAATGTTCAGTTTCGCGGGGCACCGCTCCATGCAGCGCCCGCACTCTTCGCAGTCGGCGGCGGTGCGCTCCTGGGCGGCATAGAGGTCACGGCCCATGCGCTTCAGGTTGTCGGGGTACTCCCTGGCCTCGTCGGCCGCCTGGAAGATAGCAGGAATGTTGATCCCGTTCGGGCAAGGCTGACAGTAGCCGCAGCGCAGGCAGGTCTGGCCGTAGCGGTAGGACTTCTTGAGGTCGGCGACGGTGCGCACAACCTCGGCCCGCTCGGCATCCGACAGCGGTCCGCGCTCGGCCGCTGCCACGTTATCAGCCACCTGTTGCGCCGAAACCATCCCGGGAATCACGGTGTCCGCGTCGGGATTCGAGAGAACCCAACGCAGCGCCCCGCACACCACGGGGTCGGGCGACAGCGGCAAGCCACCCGGGCCGGGCGGGCTGACGAGTTGCCCGCCGCTCAGGGGCTTCATGATCACAGTGCCCAGACCGTGCTGCCGCGCCAGCGGCAGGAGCGCCGCAGCCCCCTCTTGATCAATCGGCGACACGGCGGCCATCAGAACCTCGAACGCCCGGCTCTCGACGGCCCGGCGCATGGTCGCCAGATCGCGGTGGATGGAGACGCCAATGTGGCCGACCTTCCCCTGCTCCCTTGCCTTGGCCGCGGCCGCGTAGCCGCCGCCCGGCCCCATCACGTGCTCATAGGTCTCGGCGTCGCTCACCGTGTGAAGGAACAGGACGTCCACGTGGTCGGTCCGCAGGTTCCGCAGGCTGGTCTCCAGGTCGGCGGCGAGGGCCGCGGCCGTGCGCCCGAGGCTTTTCGTGGCGAGCACGAACTCGCCGCGTCGTGTGGCGATGGCCCGGCCGATCATCTCCTCGCTCGGGCCATAGGCGCGGGCCGTGTCGAAGAAGGTCACGCCCAGGTCCAGTGCTCGGCGCAGAGCAGCGGCCACCTCGGCCTCCTGGCACTGCGCGAACTTGATGCAGCCGAAGCCGAGGCGCGAGACACGGAGGCCGGTGGACCCAAGTATCCGATACTCCACGACTTGCCCCTTCCGCGGAAAAGCGCTTGACAAGGTGCCCTCTGCGGGATACGATACGGGCATCAGAGCGGGCGTAGCTCAGCCGGTAGAGCGTCAGCTTCCCAAGCTGAATGTCGCGAGTTCGATCCTCGTCGCCCGCTCCAAGCCAAGAGGCCGAGAATCGCTGAGAAAGTCACGGTTCTCGGCCTTCTTGTTTGGCCCGCTTAGCTCGGAGGGGAGGGCTCTCTGCTCTTCCTCCCGCCACTTGTCGCCGGCGCGCGCCAGTGTCGGGGCGAGACGGGCCATGCGGGGCTCCTGCCCTTGCCCAGCGTCCGTGCGACCTCGCGCGCCACATCTAAGGCCGCCAACTCCGTTCGCTGGTTCGGCGCCATCCCCGCTCACTTCGCCTACCCATAGCAGGCGCTCCCCGGTCTGTCAAGCTCGGTTCGCTTCGTTCATGATGGGGGCGGATCGCGCATCGCTTCCAGCAGGCTGGAGAAACAGAGCGCGGAGGGGGGACTGGACCGCTGCGCTCCAGTGGAGCTGCCAGCCCCAGCGGTCACTCGCCAGGGGCGATCTGGGAGACGGCCGCGGCGAAGTCGCGTTCGGCTTGACGCAGGGATTCGAGCAGGTGCGGGGCCTCTGAGATATCCCCGCCTCGCGCGGCGGCCAATAGGCGGGTGCCGATCTGATGAATCTGCGCGGCGGAGACATTGGCGGAGGCGCCCATGAGTGAGTGCGCGATGGAGGCAATCGCCTCTCGATCGCTCCGCTGGATGGCGACATCAAGCGTTGCGAGCCTGTTGCGGAGGTCATTGGAGAACATGCCGAGCAGCCGCGCCGCCAGGTCCCGCTTGCCCATGCAGCGCCGCAGGAGTTCGGGGTAGTCGAACACAGGGGGCTGCGGAGGGTGAGAGTTGCTTAGGTTTTGGGCAGGGCTTGCCGGGCCCTGCCGCCTACTGGATGGCGAGAGCCACTTAGCCACCACGCTGGCAAGGGCTTCAGGGTCGAGCGGCTTGACGAGGTAGTCGTCCATGCCAGCCTGGAGACAACGCTCGCGGTCGCCGGCCGTGGCGTGCGCGGTGAGCGCCACGATGGGTAAGCGGCGCGCCCGGGGCCCTCGCCCATGCTCCCATCGGCGTATCTCGCGGCAGGCCGTGTAGCCGTCCATCTCGGGCATCTGGCAGTCCATGAGCACAAGGTCTGGTTCCGCCTGGCGGATTCGTTCGAGTGCCTCTCGGCCGGTCGCGGCGCGTTCGCATCGGTGGCCCAGGGAGCTGACCATTTCGGCCACGAGTTCCTGGTTGATCGGGTTGTCTTCGGCAAGGAGGATCGTGGCGGGAGAGACGGCCTCGGCATGGTTTCCTTGTGCGGGCTCGGGTGCGACGTAGGGCGCGCTGGACTGAGGCGCGGCTTCGCCCGCCGTGGCAACCAGGATCGCGTCGTAGAGGTCGGAGGGCCGCACGGGCTTGGGCACGCAGGCCGCGAAGCGGGCCGTGTCGGCCCCGCCTTGCGTCTGGTTGAGGCTGCTCAGTAGCACGAGGGCCGTGCCTTTGAGTTCGGGGTCGCCTTTGATCATGCGCGCGAGTTCGGTGCCGTCGAGCCCGGGCATGTGCCAGTCGAGCAGGGCCACGTCGAAGGGCCGTCCCGCTCGGGCGGCGTACTGGAGCTGGAGCAGCACCAGAACGCCGTCGGCTGCCTCCACCGCTTCGGCGCGCCAGGAGGCGATGTACTCGTGCAGGATTCGCCGTGTGGCGGCGCAGTCATCGGCGATGAGTACACGCAGGCCTGGCAGTTCGCGCGGCCGCACCGCCTTCGCCGCCTGGGCGGGCTCAGGCACCTTCAGGCGGACGGTGAACCAGAAGGTGGAGCCTTTGCCAGGCTCGCTGTGGACGCCTATGGCGCCTCCCATCATTTCGCAGAGCTGGCGCGAGATGGCCAGTCCGAGGCCCGTGCCGCCGCAGCGGCGGCTTGGCGAGGCGTCCACCTGCGTGAAGGAGTCGAACACGGAGGATTGCTTGTCGGCGGGGATGCCACAACCTGTGTCGCGGACTTCGAAGCGAAGGGTGAGGGCTTCGGGGGTCCGCTCCTGGGGCCGACAGTCCACGATCACCTGGCCGCGCTCTGTGAACTTCATCGCATTGCCCACCAGATTCACGAGCACCTGCCGCAGGCGGTTCGGGTCGCCGCGCACGATGTCGGGCACGGAGCGCTCGACCTGGTAGGCCAGCTCCAGGCCCTTCTCCTCCGCTCTGCCCGCGAAGGAGCGGACCGCTCCGTCCACGACGTCGGCGACCGAGAAGGCGAGGTCATCGAGTTCCAGGCGGCCCGCTTCGATCTTCGAGAAGTCGAGCACGTCGCCGATCACGGCAAGCAGGGTTTCCGCTGCCGCCGTGGCGTTCGCCACATAGCGTTCCTGCTTGGCATCGAGGCGCGTGCGCCGCAGCAGTTGCAGCATCCCGACGACACCCGTGAGCGGCGTGCGAATCTCGTGACTCATGTTGGCCAGGAACTGGGACTTCGCCTGGCTGGCCGCCTCAGCGGCCTCCTTGGCGCGCACGAGAGCTTCCTGGGCGGCACGTCGCTCCCGGGCGGCGAGGAGCAGCGAGACAAGGTCAGCGGTCGAGCCGGCGAAGACCTCCTCTTCAGGCGCCCAGGCCCGCCGCCCGCCCGCGTGCTCGAAGCACACAACGCCAATGGCTCGGCCCCCGGAGTGGATGGGCGCATCGAGCACGGACACGATGCCGGCAGGCACCAGGTAGGGATCCTTCAGTTCCCTGGTCCGGGGGTCCTGGCAGGCGTCGGGCGCCACGATGGCTCGTGTGCCCGCCAGCGCGGCGAAATAGGCGGGATAGGCGCGCTCGGTGAGTGCCTGGCCCGACGTGTGGCTCTGGCTCCGAGCGTCGAACAGGTCAACACATTCCATCGAATCGTGATGGCTGTTGTAGAGCCACAGGCCGGCGCGGGCCACGGCGGCCACCCGCGCGGCCGTCTCGGTGACCCGGCGTGCGGCGCTGGCGAGGTCTCCCATGTGGAGGGCCTCGTCGGTGACCAAACGGGCTATTTCGCGGTTCTGGGCTTGAAGGCAGGCCTCCCGCTGCTGGATGGCGCTGACCATCGCATTGAAGCTGTTGGCAAAGCAATCGCTATCGCGCCCGCCGCCGGTTGGGAGTCGCGTCGTCAGGTCCCCGGCGGCCACGCGCCG
Source organism: Planctomycetota bacterium (assembly GCA_035384565.1). Lineage (NCBI taxonomy): Bacteria > Pseudomonadati > Planctomycetota > Planctomycetota bacterium. The sequence goes on from DAOOIT010000027.1 coordinate 70,233, forward strand.
CACAGCCGTCTCGACGGCAAGCACTGGCCGCAACAGCCTCGATGACCACCACAGCGAAGCCACAAGGCTGAGGGCAACCAGGGCGCCCACCGCGAGCAGCGTCCACGGCAGCGCCCCCTGGCCGGCGAGCATGGCAGCCGTTGTGCCCGCCACAGTCGCCGCTGTGACAAGCCAAAGGGCAACGCCGATCTTCGGGGCGAGCCCTCCCCGGTGCCTCATGGTCGTGTCTCTCCCGGCAACGTGCCCCTCGCCTGCCGGGGAACGCGGCGGGCTTGCACTGCCCCAGCGCGCCCATGCCGATTCCCGCGGGCCACGGCGTGCCCATCAATCCTGCAACACGCGGCCTGAGAGGGCGGCTGTTCCTCACCGTGCGACTGGCACCGGCGCGCGCCACCCCCCCAGCGCGCCCAGGAATCCCTTCGACGGGCGCGAACGCCGGCCACACGCCATGCGCAATCGACCACTGGATGCCCCGCCGCTCGGGAGCAACGCACGACATCCGCCGATGGCCAGCTTGTCAGTGGCCAGCGGCGGGCGCGGAGCTCCGGTCATAAACCCCCAGGTTACCTAATGTGTACCCTGGCATGCCGGGCGGCGCAAGGGCGTACTTGTACCCATTCCGGTGGGCTAGACATACCCGCGCGTCGCCCGACATCAACGCCTGGACCTCTCGTCACATGCGCACGCGCTCTGCGTGCCAATGGCAACGGCCTACCGCGCGGATGTCTCCAGAGGGACACGGTGAGGCCGATGTCGCTTTGCCCTGTACATGGCGGCCTCGGCCTCTGCCAGGAGGGTGTCCAAGGCGACCCGCGCACCCGGGGGGCACACTACCGTGCCCACGCTCACTCTCAGCTCATAGGGGTGGCCGTTCTCCTGGTGCTTGCGCGCGAGGGCCTCCTGGAAACGCGCGGCAAGCGCATCATTGAACCTCTCACTCGCATGGGCTGCCACGACGGCAAACTCGTCGCCGCCGACCCGTGCGATGATATCCGACGCCCGGAAGGCGCGGCGCATGGCGTCTGCCACGGTGCGCAGGGCCTGGTCGCCCGCCGCGTGGCCCTGGGTGTCGTTGATCTGCTTCATGTTATCCACGTCGGCATACAGCAGGCCCGTCTGCCATCCCATCCGCGCGTCGAGCATCAGCTGCTGTTCCGCGAGCGCGAACAGCCCCCGGCGGTTGTAGACGCCTGTCAGTTCGTCGGTGAGCGAGAGCGCGCGCACCTCCTCCAGGAGACGGTGACGCTCGATGGCGTGGAGAATGGTCCGTCCGAGAAGGTCGTGCCGCAGCCCCTCCTCGAAGATGCAATCTTGCGCGCCGGCTCGCAACACGCTGGTCTCCAGGGCCTCGTCGCGGGCATCTCCCACGCCAACGACCGGAACGTCGGGAGCCGCCGAGCAGAGACGGCGGATCAGCGCGGTCCCGCCTGAGGCAGCCAGCGAGAGATCAATGACGATCGCATCGTAGCGTCGAGCTCCCAGCTTCTCGCGGGCCTCGTCCGGACCTCCCACCCACTCGGCGGACATGGCGGGCAGGCCCTTGCCTCCGGGGATTTCGCTCAAGGCTTGCCTGACTTGCGCCGCAGGCCCTACAACGAGCAGCGAGAGGGGGTGGGGTTCGGCTGCCGCGGTCTGGCAGACGACATCTGCCACGGGACCTTGGTCTGAGACGACCTCCTTGCCCACTGCGCGCGACTCGGCCAGGCTGCCGGCGCGGTCCGGGTGGGCGTCAGTCGGCGTGTCCGGCTGCACATGTGGGCCAAGCGTCCCGGTGATCTCCTCAAGAGCGAAGTCATGCTGCGCCGTGCAAGGGGCGTCGCTGAGCGCCCCGGGGTCACGGGGCACCTGCACCGCGAGGAAGGCATCTTCGGCTGCCAGGAACGCTGCGGCAACGCGCGGGTCGAAATGTTTGCCCTGCTCCTGACGGATGATCTCGCGCGCCACCTCGTGCGGGTAGCCCTTCTTGTAGACTCTGCGGTTCGTGAGAGCGTCGTAGACATCGGCCAAGGCGACAATGCGGGCACACAGGGGAATGCGATCGCCTGCCAGGCTGTGAGGGTATCCCTTGCCATCGAAGCGCTCGTGGTGGCACAGCGCAATGTCGCGCGCCATGAGCAGATAGTCGGCCTCGGGGCACTGATGCGACGCCGCCTCGAGCGTGGCCGCCCCGATGAGCGTGTGGCGCTGCATGAGCTGGAACTCCGAAGCGTTCAGGCGCGCGCGCTTGAAGAGGACGGCGTCGGGGATGCCGACCTTGCCGATGTCGTGCAGCGGCGAGGTGTGGACCAGGTTCTCGACGAAGGACGACGTGATTGCTCCGTTGAAATCGCCGGAATGGGCAAGTTTCTCTCCCAGGATGCGGACATATTCGCGGATTCTCTGGAGGTGGAACGACGTCTCGGGGTCGCGCCACTCTGCCAGGCGGGCCAATGCAAAGACGGCCACCTCGCGCGCCTGGAGCGACAGCACGCGCTCCGCCGCGCGAATGCGCACGCGCAGGATGGCAGGATCGAAGGGCTTGGCCATGTAGTCGTCGGCCCCGGCGCGGAAGGCCTCCATCAGGTCGTCGGCCGCGTCCCGCGCTGTGACCATGATGATGTAGATGTACCGGCCATAGGACTCCGCGCGGATGCGGCGGCAGAGCGCCACGCCGTCCATGTCCGGCATCATCCAGTCCGAGATCACCAGATGGATCGGCTGCTTGCGGATGAGGGCCAAAGCATCCGCTCCGCTCAGGGCAGAGTGCACCGTGTGGCCTGTATCGGCCAGGGCCGAAGACAGCAGTTCCAGTGCGATGGGGTCGTCGTCCACGGCGAGCAGGTGCACCAGCTCCCCTCCTAGCGGCTGACCAGGGCATCGTCGAAGGAATGCCCGAGAGCCTGCGACGCCGCGGTGACAAACGAGCGGGCCTCGGCGCGCAGTTGCTCCAACAATTCCCGCCCTTGACCGACATTGCCGGCGAGGGCGATTTCCACCATCCTGCCCGCGATTGTGGAGAGGCTGTCGGCCGTGAGCTGCCCCGCGGCTCCCTTGAGCTTGTGGGCCAACGCGGCCACGCCCGCCGTGTCACCCACCACCAGGCGCTCATCAACGCCCCGAAGTGTCACCGAGACCTGCTCCACGAACAGCCTGACCAGGTTGACGGCAAGGCGCCTCTCGCCGCACCAAGCCAGTAGCCGTGAGCTATCGAAGGTATCCCCACCCACCATCACGCGCTCCGATGCCCCCTAGCCGGAGACGCCGCCCCTCACCTCGCATGCAAGGCGCAGACGGACCGCTTCAGCCCTTCGTCGCGTGCCCTCTGGAGTTCCCGTGCCCAGAGTATCCCTGGGTGCCGCCTCCGACACACCGCCCGGGAGGCGCCCCTCTACGTTCTATGATGCTACCCCGGCTAGCCCAGGGCTTCAAGGAGTACTTCCACGCGATCTTGTGTGCACGAAGCGTGCACCGCCGCCCCGTCGCCATGGAGGGCGCTCGCCGCTCACTGACCGGCTGTCGCGGGCAGTTGGCTCGCTGGCGCACCGGCGGGCACCGGCCCGGCGGGCGCCAGCCCCTCGGCGATGGCCAGCCTGGTGAGTTCGGCGATCCCTCTCAACCCCGTCTTGGCGGCAATCTCGGCCCGGCACTTCGCGACTGTCCTCGTGCTGACGCCCAGCCTCACGGCGATCTGCTCCGAGTTCAGCCCCTCGGCCAGTAAGGCGAGCACCCTGCGCTCGCGCTCGGCGAGGGACCGGCTCTCGGACCCTGGGGGCGGCGCGGGGGCCGCCCGATAGCTCTCGACGAGCACGCTCGAGGCCTCCGGGCTCAGGTACACTCCCCCCGCCGCCACACTGCGGACCGCGTTGAGCAGAGCTACGCGATCGCACGTCTTCAGAAGGTAGCCGGTGGCGCCCGCCGCCAACGCCTGGCTCACGGCCTGCGCTTGAGCCAGGGCCGTCAATACCAGGATTCGGACGCTGGGCCAGCGCGCGGCAATCCGACTGATGGCGTGGGAGCCGCCGCCGCGCGGCTGCATCAGGTCCACAATGACCACATCGGGGTGCATCTGCCCGACCAGGCTCACCGTCGCGGCGGCATCCCCGGCCTCGCCGACGACTTCGATGTCAGGCTGTGCGTCCAGAAGCACGCGCAGGCACGCACGCACCAGTTCGTGATCTTCGGAGAGAATCACGCGGATCGGCCGCACCCGCGAGGTGTCGGGCATGTGCTCCGGGTTGTGTGCCATCTTCCCCCTCCTTCCCGGGCGGCCGTTGCGCTCGGGCGCGGCCTGCGGCACTGGCATCAGCACGTGGTCATCCCCTCCCTGATGGCGAACTTGGTCAGCTCCGCAATGCCGCGCAGCCCGACCTTCTCCATCAGACGCCCCCGGTGCTTCTCCACAGTGCGCGTGCTCAGGCACAGCTTGCGAGCGATCTCCTTCGAGCTGTAGCCGTCGGCGATCAGGGCCAGGACTTCACACTCACGGGCAGTGAGGCACTGCCGCGGCGACGGGGCCGCTCGGCGGCATCCCGCCACATAGTCCTCGCGCACGGCCCCGGCCACGGCAGGACTCAGATACGTCTGGCCCGCGGCCACGGCTCGGATCGCCTCGATGCACTCGGCGGCAGAGTTGGTCTGGAGCAGATAGCCGCAGGCGCCCGCCCTCAGGGCTTCGAGAACCAGCGGCGTGTTCCTGTGGGGTGAAAGCATGAGGACCCTGACCGAGGGCGCTGCTTCGCCGATGGCGCGCGTGGCCTCCACCCCCGAGAGGCCGGGGAGGTCCGTGCTCATCAGGATGATGTCGGGAACGAGCTGTGCAGCGATGCGAACCGCTTCCCCACCGTCCTGAGCCTCGCCCACCACCTCCAGCTCAGGCTCGGCCGAGAGCAGACTGCGGAGTCCCTCGCGGATGATGCGGTGCTCGACAGCGATCAGCAGTCGCACCATGGCCCCTCCGCCTTGCGTGCCCTGACGCCCACCGCGTAGCTGCTCCCACCGCACTACGATGCCGCGCGCGGGCTGCAACCCTTGGTCAATGCCTAGTAGATGCTACCACGACTTCGCGGCCATGTCAACTGAACGACCGGGCGATGTGCCCTGGATCGCGCGCGGGGCGCTACCATCTCGGGAGAGGTACGCGCGCGCTGTGGGCAATCCCCAGGCATGTGCGCAGAGGCAGATGGTCCGGCAGGGCCTCACGCCGTGAGCGAACTCGGTCGCCGGCCGACACCACGTTGCTTCGCGTGACCGCTCGACACTGGCAAGGGGGCCATTCGTTTCTTGGGCCCAAAGGCCAGCCCACCGGGGCCGTCACGCCCCGGCGGGCTGGCAGGCGGTCTCGTGTGTCGAACTCGCTCGGTGCGCTATGCGGAGCGACGGCGGCGTCGCACCAACGCCAGGGCGCCCAGACCCAGGAGCGCCAGTGTGCCGGGCTCGGGGACCAGGATGACCTCCACCCCCGTGAGGTAGATGCCGCTCGGGTAGCTCAGCGGGTTCACCAGCAACTTGGCGTCGCTGATGTCCCACATGTACTTGAACCCTGGATCGTCCAGGTTGCCGATCTGGATGAGGTATTGGAGCGGGTTGCTCAGGGCGTTCCAGGGCTGGCCGGCCACGGTGAGGCTGCCGCTGAAGAGGAAGATGGGGACGATGTCGCCTGGCAGGAGGTTGCCACCCTGGCCGAACAGCTCGAGGGTGAAGGCCCTGTCGAAGCGCAGGTCGCCCACGATGGTCACGAGGTCGTTGCTGAACTTGCTGAAGCTCCACTCGTAGTTGAGGCGATCCCCAAGCGTGAGTGGTCCGGTGATGTTGGCCGTGCCCGTGCCGTTCGGGTTGGGCACCAGCGAGTAGTCAATGACCACCCCACCCGGGGCGTTGATTTGGGCGCCGCCGACGAAGGTGGCGGTGCTGAACCCGACCGGGTTGCTGTTGCCCACGACGATCTGCGTGCCATCGGCCATGTTCAGGTTGCCGAAGCGTGCGGCGCCGTAGCCGCCCTGAACGCCGGCGCGGTAGAGGTTCTGGATCTCCGTGCTGTTGAGCACGCGGCCGTAGACGGCGGCCTCGTCAATCTGGCCGCCGAACCAGTTGCCATTGTTGGCCTGGCCGATCCAGAAATCGGTCGAGTTGGCAGCCGCGAAGGCCCCGCCGGTGGTGCGGCTGGCTCGGAGCACCCCGTCGCACCAGATGCTCTGGGTGTTCGTGGCGGCGTCGAATGTCATCACCCAGTGGTGCCAGTTGGCCGTGTCGCTCACAAGGGCGTTGTTGGCATAGTTCAGGTCATCGGCGTAGAAGGCGATCGTCTCCTGGTTGGCGTCGCGGCGGCCAACGTGCAGGACAGTGCGGGTGGTCGTACCGGTGCCTTGTCCGAAGAAGTAGTCGGCAGCGGCGGCCGTGGGGGAGATCTTGGTCCACGCGCTGAGGGTGAAGGACTGGTTGTCAATGTTGATGCCGCCGTTGGTCGAGCGCGAGACGGCCACGAAGTTGTTCGTGTCGTTGAACGAGAGGGAGCCGCCGATGACGCCATCGGTGACCCAGGTCGGGCTATTCACGAGCGTGCCGAAGCGGTTGTTGCCGCTGGCGTCGGAGGCGACGGAGCCGGAGCCGTCGTTGAACTGCCAGATCGCCATGGGGTTGGCGGGCAGGGGCACAGGGGCGGGCGGGTTGAGGGTGAGGACGCCGCTGGCCACCTTCAGGCCGCCC